>PLDF01000214.1 GCA_003135055.1 Bryobacterales bacterium
ATGCGTGCAGCGTTCACAATCGGGTGAACGCGCTTCGGACTTGTTCATGCATGACACCCGCAGCCGCGCCAGCGCGCTCAAGACCTGGCCGTAGGAGAGCAGGCGCAGCGACTTCTTCATGCATGAACCCCCAGCCGCGCCAGCGCGCTTAACACCTGGCCGGTGGTGACGGAACCGATGCCCGCGGGCGACGCAACCACCTCTGCCACTGTGCGCCAAGGCCCCCAGATGGCCGGATCGGACACGCCGAAGATCGCCACCACAGGCAGTCCGAACGCCGCCGCCATGTGCGCCGGGCCGGAATCGTTACCCACAAATAAAGAGGCGGAGCTCAGCAGCGCTTTGACTTCTTCGAGCGAAGCGCCCGCCAGTGTGCGGAATGCGTGAAACGCCGCCAGCTCGCCGGCTTCCGCGCCGATAAATACGGGCTCCGTGCCCGCTGCCCGCAGATGTTCGGCGACGGCTAAAAAACCATCCGCGCTCCAGGTCTTCTCGGGCGTGGCCGCGACGGCGTGAATGACAGCGCGTGGACGCTGCCCCAGGGGATTTCGTGGGATCAGCTTCGCGCGCGGAATTTCCGCCCTCTGAGCGCCCAGCCAAAACATCGCCGATGCCAGATGCTCCGCGGTGTGAACGGTTCGCCGGACGCTCAGAATTTCCTGCGCGCGCGGAATGCGCAGGTTGTACGCAAACCGGTGACGGAAATGCGCGAAGCCGGCGCGAAATCGCGCGCCCGACGCCGCCGTCAGCCACGCGCTGCGCGTGCCGCCGTGGAGATTCAGGCAAAGCTCGGGCCGCCATCGGCGCAACGCCGCGAGTTCTGCCGGCAACAACTCATCCACATCGGGATTGTTATCGAACAGGCCGCGGAAGCGCGCTTCCACCACTACGGCCACGCGCAGATCGGGACGCGAGCGTTTGAGTAATTCAATTGCGGGCGTGGTAAGGACGCAATCCCCCAACGACCGCAGCCTCACGACGGCCACGCGGCCGCCGCGCGGCAATTGGTCCAAAACGTTCGCCACCGTTCAGTCTTCGATCTTCGCTTCGTCCACCAACATCACGGGAATATCGTCGCGCACGGGATACACGCGATGGCACTCGACGCACTTTAACCCGCTCTGGTCGGGTTTGAGTTCCACCGTCGCCTTGCAAACCGGGCAGACAAGTATATCCAGCAACTCTTTGCTGATAGCCATAATGGATACGCCTAGTGTAGCGCGAGCGGGACCAATCGTGGCGCACGGGGCGCCCTCTGGGCCCATGCGTGCAGCGTTCCCATTGTGTAAACGCGCTTCGGTCTTCGCGCGAGATGGACACCCGAAAAACCACTGCGCGGAATCAACCTGGAAACGCGGCTCAACTGCCGTTTCCAGGATCGACGGGTTGCGATGAGTTTCAGGAGAGCCCCGGAGAGGCGGATTCAATCGGTGCTTGACATGCGACATTTGTCGCGTGTAATATGTGACAAGCGTCGCACTAATTCCGGCCCGAAACGGCGACGATGCCCAAAACGATCGCTGAACCGCTAACACGCCGGGAGCGGGAAATTATGAACGCCGTCTTTGCGCTGGGCAATCGCGCGTCGGCGGAGGAAATCCGCTAGCGCCTGACGAGCCCGCCCGGCGATTCGTCCGTTCGCGTCATGCTCACCAGGCTCGGGAAGAAGGGCTGCATGAAACACCGGCAGGAGGGCCTCCGTTATATCTACTCGGCCACAGTCTCGCCGGCCGCCGCCAAGCGGACGGCGTTGCAACAGCTGCAGACCTGCTGGGAGCTTTCATTGCCGGCGAGCACGATGCCGCCGTATCAGTCAACGCACACTATCGCGATGCAGCGCGCTGACGATTGCCACGGAACGCGGCTATGACGAAATCGTCGCCGTCGTTCAGGAAGAAGAGCAGCGCCGTGCGGCAAATACCGCAGGGACGCCCGCGCCGGACAAACTTTATGATGCGATTGGACCCGCGCGGACCAAGGGCGTGACCAGGGGGGTGACCAGGGCGTCCGCCCCACAGCCTGGTTCACAATTCCCGGTTCCGGGCAAAAACTCCTCAGAGAACTCCGGCCGGAGGGAGGAGTCGCCGAACAACCCGCAGGGGCACAAGACTGGTCACCGCGGCAAAGTCACCGTGAACGTACTCCCCGCGCCCGGCCGGCTGGCCAGCTCCACGGCGCCGCGATGCGATTCCGCGATCCATTTCACGATCGCCAGTCCCAGCCCGAATCCGCCGTTTCCTCTCGATCGCGCCTTGTCCGCGCGGAAGAAGCGCTCGAAGACGTGCGCCGCGGCGTCCGCGCCGATGCCGATGCCCGTATCCGATATCCGTATGCGCACGCCGTCGATGCGGCCTTCCAGTTCCGCCAGAACCTTGCCGCCCGGGGGCGTGTAGCGGATGGCGTTATCCAGCAGGTTGAGCGTCATGCGCCGCAGCAGCTCCTCGTCGCCCCAGAACGGCGTTTCGGCCGCGCATCGGCACTCCAGCTCGATTTGCCGCGCCACTGCGAGCGACTGCACCGACCGGCAGCATTCCGATAGCAGATCGTTCCAGTAGAACTCCTGCGCCTGCAGCTTGACGCGCCCCGCATCGGCCCTTGCCAGGTTCAGCAGATCGTCCACCAGCCGTGAAAGACGCCGCGATTCGTCGAGAATGATCGCCAGCGATTCCTTGTACTCCGCGGCGCTGCGCTCCTTCGCCAGCGTCACATCCGCTTCGCCGCGGATGACCGCCACCGGCGTGCGCAGCTCGTGCGAAGCGTCGGCCACGAACCGCCGCATGTTGTCGAACGATTGATCGAGGCGCCCCAGCAATTCGTTGAACGAATCCGCCAGCGCCGTCAGTTCCCCGGCGGCATCGCCGATCTCCAGGCGCGCGTCCAGATTGCTGCCCGTGATGCGCCGCGCCTGGGCCGCCATGGCATCGAGCGGCGCCATGCCCCGCGTGGCGAACCAATAACCGCCCGCGCCGGCGATCGCCAATATCAGCGGAAATGCCAGGAACATCGCGCGCCGGATAGCCGCCAGATCGGTCTCGATCGCATCCAGCGGCTCGGCCGCTACCGCGACGTATGCGCGTCCATTGGAGCTGAACCGGCAGACCGCCGCGCGCGCTCCGGGAATGGAATACGCCGATTCCTTCGCGCCTCCGGACAGCCGGGCGGCAGCCACCGCATCGAAGGGCCCGCTCGCGGCCAGCACCCGCGCGCCATCGAGCACCGCAACTTTGCCCGCGCGCAGACGCATATTGGTGACCGCTTCCTCGGCCGATTTGGCCGGGTCGTTCCGCGTTTCCTCCATTTCGTCCTGAAACAGCGCCGAAGCCGTAGCCGCTTGCGAGAGCAGCGATTCGTCCAGACGGCTCGTCAGCGCCCGCGAAAGCACGCCGTACAGCCCCGCCGTCAGCAGCGCGAACAGCGCCGCGAAGCATCCCACATACCATACGGTCAGGCGTAACCGGAAGCTTCTAATCATCGGCCGCCCCCGGAGTGGCGCTCAATACGTAGCCTTCGCCGCGCCGCGTGTGAATCAGGCGGCGCCCGAATCCCGCGTCGATTTTCGCCCGCAGCCGCTTGATGTATACGTCGATCACGTTCGAAAACGGATCGAAGCTCTCGTCCCAAACGTGCTGCGCGATGCGCTCGCGCCCCACCACGCGGTCCTGGTTCAAAACCAGAAACTCGAGCAGCGCGTATTCCTTGGCCGTGAGGCTTACCGCGACGCCAGCCCGTACCGCCGCGTGGCTGGCGGTGTTCAGCGTCAAATCGCCCGCCTTCAGCGTCTCCACCCGGAGCGACTCCGAGCGGCGCAGAAGCGCGCGCAGGCGCGCCAGCAATTCCTTGAAGTCGAAGGGCTTAATCAGGTAGTCGTCGGCGCCGCAATCGAGTCCCGCCACGCGGTCGTCCACGGAGCCGCGCGCGGTCAACATCAGAATCGGCGTGCGGAAGCCGGATGCGCGTAACTCGCGGCACACCGCATGGCCGTCTTTCACCGGCAGCATCACGTCCAGCACCACCGCATCGTACTCGTTCACCGCCGCGCGGTAGAGCGCCTGCTCGCCATCCGCCGCCAGATCCACCGCGTAGGCCTGCTCGCGCAGACCCTTGGCAATAAAGCCGGCCACACGCTCTTCGTCCTCCACTAGGAGAATCCGCACCTATCCTATTTTGCGCGATATTTTGCGCGATATTTTGGGCGGCAGGGCATGAACGCACAATGAAGCGATTTCACAAATCCTTTACAGGGTCTTCATCCTGGGCTGGTTATCATCGAATAGAAGGTACTTTTTTGGCGTCGATTCCCGTAGTCCGGCAAGCTCCGGCCATCAACGAACTGCCCTGGCAGACCATCGGGATCTGCGAACGAATCGCTTCGGTTGCGATCCTGACCGCGTTGAGCCCGCTGCTGGCCGGAAGCGCGCTCGCGGTGGCCGTCGCCTCCCGCCGCTCTCCGTTCATTGCGCACAGGCGCGTGGGATGGCGCGGGGAGACGCTATGGATGATCAAGCTCCGCACGATGTGGGATGCGGAGCCGCGGAGCGCATCCCGCTGGATTGAACGCGTTGGCGACGGATCTTACGCCGAGGACAAACACCCCGCCGACCCACGCGTGCCCAATTGGTTCGCACGCTTCTGCCGGCGGCACTCCGTCGATGAGATCCCTCAGCTTTGGCACGTGATCCGCGGCCAGATGTCGCTGGTAGGGCCGCGGCCCGCGACCACCGAAGAATTGCGGCGCTATTACGGGGCGGATGCCGAAGAGATGCTGCGGGTGAGACCTGGCATGGCCGGGCTGTGGCAAATTTCGGGACGAAACCGGCTGACTTACGCCGAGCGGAAAAAGCTGGATTTGAAGTATGTTCGCGAACGGTCCGCGAGGATGTATCTCAAGATATTGCTCCGCACCGTTCCCGAAGTGCTGACCGGCGCGAATACCTGGTAGGATCGCTCGCGGCCAGAAGAGGCGGATCAGCGCGGTAGTGCAAGACCGGCTTTTCCCAGAGAAATTCAAACGGCATGGAGTAGTTCAAAACGGCATCCTCCTGTATGGACCCCGTGGCACAGGCAAGACCTTCCTGGCCGAGGCGATGGCGGGTGAATTTCAGATCAACTACCGGTACGCGAAGCCGACCAGTCCATAGAACGCTGGATCGGCGGCAGTGAGGCGAACATTCGCGAGACATTTGCCCGTGCTTACGCACACCGGCCGGTGTTGTTTTTCCTGGACGAGATCGATTCAATAGGCGCCCAGCGCCAGCAGTTGGGCCGAAATGACGACGTTGGCGGAGGCGCCAGGACTTACAACTCGATAGTCACAGAACCGATGCAATGCGTCGATCAGCATCGTGACGCCGTTGAGGGTCCTGTTTGACCGGGGAGACTCCCATCGGCGGTAAGCGCATCGAGATGCAACTGGAGCGGGCCGGAAATCGAAACCGGCCGCCTAACAATCATGGCCGCCACAGTGCATTCACAAACCGGCAATGACAGTGGCTGCAATACCCGTCAAGATATCAACAAAGGGGGACGTCGAATTGGATTTGACATCGACACAAACGCCCCAAACAGGAGGCGAAACGACTCCCGACGAAGAGCTGGAAGCGCTAGTTCGTAGCGAACTCGAAACAGCGGTCTTTGCGGAGCGGCGGGGGTCAAGGGTCTATGAGAGCCTCCATAACCTGAACGAGATCGTGGGCGCACAATACGGCGGCCGGATTCTATTCGAATCGCTTCAGAACTCCCACGACGCCCACGGAGTGGACGAGCAGGGAAAGATATCGATACGGCTGGTTGTCGAGTCTCCGGCTGTGGCAACGCTTTATGCCGCTAATGCTGGTACCGGCTTTAGAAAGCGTTAGGTTGACGCTATCCGAAATCTTGGAGTCAGCGACAAGGAGATCGGCGTGGGAATCGGCAACAAGGGGCTTGGGTTTCGCGGCATCGAGGCCCTGACCGATAACGAACGTGCAGATCTAGTCGCAGGCGACGGCAGAAAATCCGATCGCTTTGACGGGTACTGCTTCCGGTTTGCTTCCGCTAAAGAAATCGAGGACTCTCTGAGGTCCGGGGGAGTTGAACCGGACATCAGCCAAGAAATCGCGCAGTCATCCCCCGTTATCTATTCCCTGCCCGCTTAAGGAGCAACCAGACGAGGTGACCGCTTTTGCTAAGGCTGGTATGCTACTCATCGCCGTTCCGCTGGAGCGAGCGCAAGCCGTTGTCTTAGCTTAGCCACCGAGCAGGTCCAGTCACTGGTGGACCTGGAAATTCCCCTTCTTCTGTTCCTGGACCGGCCAGTATGAGCGCGGCGAACAGGCGCGCACCGGCACGGTTACGACCTGAGTGCAGTGAAATGGAGCGCATGTGGCTACAATAACGTAAACCGGCTGTTTTGCGGCTGGAGTCAGTCTACTCATGACGCAGAGCGGTGAGAGGATCGACGCGACAGCCACGGATCGCCGGGAGGGCAACGGCGCCGGCTAAGAACATCGCGAAGGCACAGGTCACTGCGATTGCGGGGTCTAATTCCGAGACTCCCGCAAGGTATCGCAACAGGAAGCGGAAAGCTACGATCGCCAGCACCGTTCCGGCTCCGCTACCAACGCCCACAAGCACAAAGGCTTCGCGCGCGATCATCCGGAGCACTGAGCCGGAGCTGGCTCTGAGCCATGCGGATGCCGATCTCGCGCGTGCGCCGCGACACTCCCGGCGCGCTTGCGCCGTCGCATCCATAAGCGGGATTTCGCGCGCTCAAGGATGACGAGCCGGCTACTTCAACTTAAATGGATTGAAGACCTTCACCGGAAAGCGATGAAAATCGCGCTCGTTTCGAGTCGCCACGGTGAGATCGTGAACGAGTGCTGTGGCCGCGATCATTGCGTCTTCCGCCAAGCGCTCCGGCTTCCCTTCCTTTATGCGACCCCACTCGCGGAGGCATGCCGCATCCATGGCCAAGACGTTGTACGACCCGGCCACCAAGCCGGCCCACGCCTCGATCTCCTGAGCCTTCTTCTCGTTCTGACGTCTCGTGCGCTCGATCCCCGACTGCATCTCACCCAATGTGACAGCAGAAAGAAATACTTGTTCCTGTAACAGCCCGCTTAGCCACTCTACTACCACCTTATGCGGGTTGAGCTTGCGGACTTCCGAAATCACATTGGTGTCGAGCAGGTACCGGTTCAATCGAACTCCATCACCGGACGCAGCTTGAGCTTGCCGCGGCGGGGAATCAGGTTATCGAATCTGGGCGTAGGGGCGAGCAGAAGCGACTTCAAGTCCGGACGCGACGCCTTTTGCAGCCGGCGCCATTCCTCAATGGGGACTAAGACAGCGGCTTCAACGCCGCGGCGCGTTACGATCTGGGGCCCTTTCTCGACGGTTGCATCCAGCAACTCACTGAAGCGGGCCTTTGCGTCTTGAACTTGCCACGAAGACATGGGAACTCTCCTCTTGGCTCTATCATACTCCAAGACTAGTCATCTGTCTAGTCATCACTTTGATCCGCCGCCGCGTCCCGGATTTCGCGCCCCCGCCAGCGCCCCATGCAAGAACCTGGCGATTGACATTGTCAGCGCCCGCGGATTTTCCGGCTTCGCGTACACCAGCGCCTGCACGCGGCCCAACCGCCTTCCCGGCACGCGGAACGCCTGGAAAAACCGGGAGCCGGAATGCAGCGCGAACTCCGGAAGAATGGAATAGCCGAATCCCGATTCCACCAGCCCTTTGATGACCTCCGTGTCGTCGGCTTCCATCGTCACCTTGGGCTGTATGCCGGTCTCCAGAAAAAACTGATCGATCATCGCCCGCATATTGCTGCGCTTCGGATACAACAGGAAGGACGCCCCGGCCAGCTCCGGGGGCTGGATCGCACCCACGTGCCAACTGCGCATCCGCTTCGCCGAAGGCCGCAGAATCAGCATCTCTTCGTCGAACAGCGGCATCACGCCAAGGTCGGCGGTGGGGAAGGGTAGAGAGACCAGCGCCAGATCGAAGCGCCGGTCGAGCACGCCCGCCACCATCTCCTCGGTGGGCATCACCGTGATCCGCATCGTGATATGCGGGAATTGCTTACGCAGCAGCCGCAGCGGACGGCCCAGGCGGTAGATCAATGTGGTGGCGCCGCACGCCAGGTAAAAGGGCCGCGAATCCTTCGCCGGATCGTTCTCAAATTCACGCTCGATCTGATCGACGTGCTGCAGCAACGATCGGGCATGCTCGGCGAGACGCAACGCCGCGGGTGTGGGGAGCAGCCGCTTGCCGCTCTTGACGAACAATTCCATCCGCATTCCCGCCGCCAGATTGCGCAACTGCAGGCTGACGGCGCTGGTCGAAAGGCCCATGCGCGCCGCGGCTTTGGTGACGCTCGATTGCTCGATCACGGCGAGAAAGAGTTCCAATTGCCGCAAATCCATGGCTTGTCCTCAAGCATCGCACAATCTGCCGTATCGTTGAGAATTTCTAAACGATGGAATTGTGGGGTGGGGTCTGGTTCCAGCGTGCGCCGACAGCCGCTGCGGTGCGGCGTCACAGGACGCCGCCGTAGGTCAACTGGGACGTGCAGTAACAACTTCGGGGATTCGCCGTGTTCCGCGTATCCAACTCCACAATCGCGCTTTGTACGGCGCCGGACGGGCGCGGAGTAGTGTCCGTTTATGGGACTGGGGTCGTTTGGCGCGGAGCTATATACAGGGGCCGACCGGTCTTGGGGCGGCGAAGTACGCGAATTGTGATTCGGGCGTTGACAACCGCACAAATGGTCGCAGCAGCAATTATTCTGCCGCGGGTAGCTACCTGGCAGGGCGTGGTTCAGCGTCCGGGCGCCGCCGACCGGCCGGCGAAGAAGCGATCACGGGTTCGCCTGCGCCAGCCTGTCGATTTTATACAATTGTCAAAGAGCCGTAGCGCGGCGGACGGCTGATCAGAGAGGAGCCGCGGGCGCAGATAACCGCTCACGGGACCAGGAGTGGTTTGGCGTCCCGGTATATCGAGGTTGGCCCGGCTGGCTTGTGACCGCGACAAGCGCATCCGGGTGAAAAAGGCTGCCCCTATTCAAGTATACCGTATGAGAAAAAGCGCTTTGCCAGTTTTCATATTGTTTTCATGGGGATACAGCATGTGACCGGGCTCTGGCGCGATCCGGGCTCTGAAGCGCGCTTTCCGTTGAAAGGTGCAAGCAGCTTGCATTCACCAAGTTAATAGTCGCCGGGTGGCTAACAGTTTTGGGGATGATCGCCGGTCAGTGCCGTAATTCGCCCCCTGAACAGTCGCGGTGCCGGACTCGGGGCGTTGTGCGCCGAGAGCCAGGCGTTAGAATAAGGGCGATCTCACGCACCGAAGTGCAGACCCTGACAGCGCTGATACCTCTCAGAACGTTCGGGGCCTCGTGGCTGATTGCTGGTGGTTAGGGCTGTTCTCGCCACGAATCAAGTAACGCTGCGCGGGGAGAACACCGGAAATCTCTGGCATGAGATTGGTCCCAGCCACTTCCGCGACTCAACGAATTACACTCCGTTGAAATTTGACTTCCGCCACGCCGTGGCGGAGGCGGGTCCTGTCAATTCTGCCAGAGCCGCTCGCGGATCGCCGGCGGTGTCCTCAGTCACTGATCTGCGCGGCAGTGCGACCCTTCGCAAAAAACTCGGTTGTCGATGAGGTCACCTCATATCGCCTTGTTCAGATCGATATCAATTCCGGCCGCCTTCAGTTCCTTGGCTAGTCGAAGCTGCCAGCCAGCGTCAGAGCTCATTTGCACGTAGAGAACCCCGTGATAGTCGGATGGAAGCTCCACGCCCTCCTTGTGTAAGGCGCAGACCCTCGATCGACCGAGCTTGCCGATGAAATATCCTAGCTCGAAGACGACATTCTGCCGCGACCGAGCTTGCTGGTCGTCTGGGTGCGCGCGAGACGCTCCTAAATCATCTGGAGTCAGCAACACTACGGCGAAGGCAACGCCAGCGTGCCCTTCGAATTTCTCGATAATCGTCATACCTCGATTCGGCTGCTCGTGCAGAATTACGGGCCTTAGGTCCAGCCTCTCAACGAAGCGCGCGACGGATTCCTTAGCTGCTTCATCGTGGCCGTGAACAATAAACACCTCGGGCACTGAAGCGGTCGGGGGGCCCGCCGATAGTCGCACGGAGGTCTCGCCGGGGGCGGGGATGAGATCCAGGCGCCCAGCAATCGTTTCGAGCCGGTTGATCTTCTCTGTTACGCTCTCGCGGAAGTCATTAATCCACCAGTTGAGGCCCGCATCGCCCGGAATAAAAAATCCGCCGCGTTGACTGTATTCCTCGGATATCGCGGGTGTGTCAAAAATTCGGCTCAATAGTTCCTTGTTGTAACTGTCCCACTTGGTCTTCCGTGCGTTGCCTGTGTCGAGCTCCTCCTGGCTCCGAATCGGTGCGTTCCGGATTTCGATGCCCTTCGTGACCTGCTCGGCTATGCGCGCATGCGCCTCGGACCGGGGAATCATCAGCTGGGGCAGTCTTGGCGGGACGTCTTCGTTCTTCTTACGGGCCGTGTTAGGCCTCCTTCCCTTGTGCCGGCGAACGGACGCCGAATCGAAGTTGAAACTAGCCGATCCAAATAGGTATTATACGCCCGGAGCCACCGCAGCGTTCGATATACTTGCGGCCTAATCGTCCAGTCGCCGTTCAAATTGTGGCCGCGCTGCGCGCAAAACCCTTCGCTGGTGGCGGCGGGCCGGGCTAGTGGCGCATCGGAGACCTCAATCAGTAGCCTTGTTGCGAAATCTCCATCGCCCCAATATGGGTCCGTGTATGCGAAGGGCTGTTACCAACACCTATCGGTAAACGTTGCGCGACCAGGCAGGACCTACTGCCCAGAACGCCGGGTTAGGGACCACCGCCGGGCCATTGGTCCGAGATGGCCACTTGACCGGCCGAGTGGATTCAATTGGCCGAAGCGCCTATTATGGACTCTTGGCTATAGAGCGCATCGCACGCCAAAACCGGCGTCGGCGCGCCGACGGTGGCACGGAGGCCCAACTTGAGTGATTACAGAACAATCAAAGAACTGGTAATTGAAACCTGCATGGCCGAGGGTGCCCTTCCTTCGAGCGAAAAGCTGACGTCTCTGGTGAGGGAACACTTCCCGAACAGCAAATGGAGCAAGACTCACTACGCTTGGTACAAATCCAAAATAAAGACAGGTGACATTGTAATTCCGGGCATAACGGCACAACAGACGGACTCGACCGCCACGGAAACGGACTCCGAGGTCGAAGGCGTTATCGAGGCCAGCGTGTCTTTGGAGCGGGATCTGCATTCATACTACGCCTCGCGGTTAGCGGACATCGAACCGGGCCTAACATTGGCCCCAGATGGAGTCGAATATCAGACCGAGGCCGGAAGAATCGATTTGTTAGCAAAAGATGCCAACCGCCAATTGGTGGTGATTGAACTGAAAGCAGGCAGGGCCAAGGACAGTGCACTCGGGCAGTTGCTCGGATACGTCGGCTGCCTGTCGGCCGCCGAGACCAACGTGCGAGGCATTCTCGTGGCCTCCGACTTCGAGTCTCGCGTGGTGTTTGCCGCTCAAGCATTGCCCTTCGTCAAGCTGCTCAAGTATCGGCTCTCATTTGATCTGCAAGAAATCAAATGATTTTGGTGAACTCGAGATCCTTGGGCTGTATGTGGCGCTGGAGTGCGCCGTGGCGCGTGCCGACAACTGGGACAACGACACTGCAAGCCTAGGTTCGAAGTCAGCAGGATCAACGGCCCGATTTGTTCTTTGTACCATAGCCAATGCTCTCTTCAAACCACGGGACTGGGCCTCGGGCCCGATCCCGGTTTGTGAGTGGCGCGTTTTCATGGCCTGGTCGCGCTGGCCGCGCACCAGCATTCTCACGCCAGTGCGTGGGCAGCGTCATATTCCATTTGCGGGGAAGATCATCAGGAAACCGGCGCATTTTATCGAGATCGAGGTGTCGAGCGATCGCACGCCCAGGGTAAGCCTGTTCGAGGTTCGCAAAATCATCTGCCATCTCCGTCTCGGGTGGCAGCAACACGATGACCTGCGCTTCAGGGGCTCTACGCATGACTGTATGTATGGCCGGGATTAGATCGACATCTGCTGACACCAGGTAAGCACGCTCGAATAGCCCGTCAATAGCATCCTCGAACAGACGAAGGGCTATATTGACGTCGGTCATTTTCTCTGCAAGGCGTCTTTCGCACCCGCAGTCCTCGCGTTGGCATTTCAGCCTTGATCCGCATCCCGGGCAGGTTAGTGGGCGTTCGCGACAGGATCCGTAGACGATATCAGCCCGCGCAATCTCCTTCATGGCACGCAAGTGTAGCTTCTGCCGGCCGGCGCGCTTCTGATCTTTTCCAGCGTAGAGCGTCGTGAAATAGCGGATTGAAACTTCAGCACCTACGCAGTAAGCGCCTATGGTTTGGGACCAGTTGCACCATCCAGATGGATACCAGCGCTTGTCCTTGCTGGCCCCGTAGAAATTCATCCCATCGATGTAGCCGATCACGCGCATCTGGAATCCTTCGTGGAGAGCTTAGCAGATTCCTGATAGCTCAGAAAGGCCGCATGGCGCAAACAGGCGCAAACACGCGCAACTCCAGCACGGATCTCGAACACTTGGCTGGGAAACTGCCGCCGGTGACATGCGGCAGGTCAAGGGATAGATCCTCGCTTAGGGCGTAGCGTTTACAAGTCGGTTTCCTGTCGCGAAATCCCTTCCCACAAGCAAAAACCCAAGAACTCCGGGTCTGTGAGTTTGCAGCCGAAACAACCGAGAGTAGACCCTAGCCCTGGGTCCGAGCCTTGAACGAAGGGCCTTATCTTAACGCCTATGGCGCCGGGAGCCGGGCTTCCCCAGATCGGCTTAGCACTCGCGGCCGGTCTTCGGGGCGGGCATGCCCCACCTTCTGGTATCGTTAAAGTTTCCATCGCACATGAGCAAAGCACTTCAAATTCCCAGCCAGGGCTCGCTCGATTTCGTGTCGCTCGGCGGCCTGGTGCATCGCCTCGATCCGGGCATCATTCCGTTTCGCAAGGCTACAGAGTGCCACATCCACGTGAGTGGCGGCGAGTTCAACGTCGCCGCCAATCTCTCCGATTGTTTCGGACTGAAGACCGGCGTCGCCACCGCGATGGTGGATTATCCCATCGGCGATCTGATCGCCGAGCGGGTCCGCGCCATGGGCGTCACGCCGTTCTACAAGCGCTTCAAGCACGATGGCGTCACGGGGCCGAACATGGCGACCGTCTATAGCGACCGCGGCCAGGGCGTGCGTCCGCCGGTGGTCTTCTACAACCGCTCCAACGAGGCCGCCGCGCGCCTGAAGCCGGGCGATTTCGATTGGAAAGCCATCTTCGCCGGCGGCGTCCGCTGGTTTCACAGCGGCGGAATTTTCGCGGCGCTTTCTCCCACCACCGCGGAGCTGGTGATTGAAGGCATGCAGGCGGCGAAGGCCGCGGGCGCGGTGGTTTCGTTCGATCTGAATTACCGCGAAAAGATTTGGAACCTGTCCGGCGGCGCCGCCCACGCCAGCGAAGTGCTGGGGCGCCTGGTCCGCAACGTGGATGTGCTGGTGGGCAACGAAGAGGATTTGCAAAAAGGTCTCGGCGTCGCCGGACCGGAAGTGGCGTCGCACTCGAAGCTCGATTCCAGCGCGTTCTTCGGCATGATCGATCGCGTGGTTCAGAAGTTCCCGAACGTTTCCGTGGTGGCAACCACGCTGCGCGAAGTGCACTCCACCAACCGCCACAGT
This sequence comes from Bryobacterales bacterium, assembly GCA_003135055.1. Classification (GTDB taxonomy): domain Bacteria; phylum Acidobacteriota; class Terriglobia; order Bryobacterales; family Bryobacteraceae; genus PALSA-243. The sequence goes on from PLDF01000214.1 coordinate 13,746, forward strand.
TGGAGCGCTGTGGCCTGGATCAATGGTGAACAGTGCGTCGCCCCCGTAGCCGAGTTGGACGTTTACGACCGCGTCGGCGGCGGCGACGGTTTCGCGGCCGGCTTGTTTTACGGCCTGCTGGCGGGCGAGTCGCATCCGGACGCCGTGAAGCTCGGTTGGGCGCACGGCGCGCTGCTGACCACCTTCCCCGGCGACACCACCATGGCGACGCTCGACCAGGTGCGTTCCCTCGCCCAAGGCGGATCGGCCCGCATTCAACGTTAAGGAGAAACGGTGGCACAGAATCTGATGGATTTGACCGGCCGCGTGGCCGTGGTGATGGGCGGCACGTCCGGACTGGGGCGCAAGATCGCCGTGGGTCTGGCGCGCGCCGGAGCGAACGTCGTGCCCACTGGCCGCCGCGAGCAGATGGTGGCCGAAGCGTGCGCGGAAGTGGAGCAGGCGGGCGGCAAGACGGTTCGCACGGTGTGCGACATCGGCTCGCGCCAATCGGTGGATAGCGTGCGCGACGCCGTGCTGGGCGCGTTCGGCGAAGTGGACATTCTGGTGAACGCCGCGGGACAGATTTTCCGCAAGCCCACCATCAACGTCACCGAGCAGGAGTGGAACAACCTGTTCGACGTGAACCTTACCGGCATGCTGCGCTCGTGCCAATCGTTTTACGAGCCGCTGGCGAAGCACAAGCGCGGCCGCATCGTCAATATCGCGTCCCTCAATTCCTTCGTCTCGCTGGTGCAGGTAACCGCCTACGCCGCGTCGAAAGCGGCCGTGCTGGCGCTGACTCGCAGCCTCGCCGTGGAGTGGGCGCGCGACGGCATCAACGTAAACGCCATTGCGCCGGGCGTATTCCGCACCGATTTGAACGCCGCGCTGCTCGACGGCACCGAGCGCGGCCGCGAGCTCAAAATGCGCACCCCCATGGGCCGCTTCGGACAATCGGACGAGCTCACCGGCGCGGCCATCCTGCTGGCGTCGGACGCGGCCAGCTATATCACCGGCCAGTCCATCACGGTCGATGGCGGATTTTTGGCGTCGGGCGTGAACCAGTAGGGGCCTAACGGCGACGAAGCCGCACCTGACGGAAGCCTTCTCCGTCCGTACCTTTGTGAGCATGGAAGTAATGCTTAACCCCGACCTGCAAGCCAAACTCAGTCGCCTGGCCGCCGAGCGTGGCAGCGACGCGCAGGCGCTCGTGCAAGAGGCCGTTGAGCGTTTCGTGGACTGCGACGAGTGGTTTCTCCAGGAAGTGGATAAGGGTCTGGCAGCGCCGACCGTGGCGACCTCATCGACCATGACGACATCGGCAAGCTGATTAACAGCCGGTATCCCGGCTGATGCGTATCCGATGGACGGAACCCGCCGCCCGCGACCTCACCAACACCAACATTTGCGATTACACCGAGGAACATGACGGCCCGGAAGCCGCCCGCCGGGTCGCGTTGCGAATTTATGAAGGCGTTGGAGCCCTCCTGAAGTTTCCGCACCGTTGCCGGCCCGGCCGCAAGCCAGGCGCCCGCGAGCTTGTGTTCTCCGGCCTTCCTTTTTTGGGCGGTCTTCACGGCGCGCAGAGGTGGCCTTAAACCGAAGGCTGCGGCCTCAAAAAATTCGCGCGCACAGCCCTACAGGTCGCCTGCGCCGCCGCGATCTCCGCGTGAACCAATGCCGTCTACGCCGCCCGCTCCGCGTATCCTTTGAGCCCGATCTCAAATAGCCGTTTCCATCCGTCGAGCTTCGTGCCCTCGGCGCAGTGTCCAATTTTGACGATGGTGGACTCGGACAATTTCAAAATCGTCCGGCCGCCCTTGTCTTCCAATTCCAGATGCAGCAGCGTATGCGCCGGCCGGTCTGGCACGCCCACGCAGCCTTCGAGGTCGAGCGATCGCGCCTTTGTTTTTGGGCTGGAGCGGATATAACGCCGGGCCACCGGAGGCGGTCTCTAAGCAAGGCCGGGGTTTGACGGCGATGGGGAACAAGTTGGCGGGGGCCTCACAGACGCTTACTCCTCAGCTTTTTTCATGCTTCATAATTCGCTGCACGCCGCGCCGCAACCCCAACCGCATTTCATCGCGGCCCGAGTGGACGGCGATGAGATTGAAGGCGGGGTCGATCCTCAATCTGCGCCAGGATCCATCTACATGGTGCGCATTCTCCCGATGATACGTGCATTTCGGTGCGGGCCCTGCCGGAACGCCTCCGGATACCAACAGCCTTTTCGCTATAGTCGAGAAGAGCCTTTCGCATGCGGTCTTTCCGGAAAATCTTGTTGCGGGGATGTCTCGCGCTGGCGGGTCTGACGGCCTTGATCTATGCCGGCGACGACCTCTGGGCACGCCTTCACGGGCGACCCGTGGAACAGATGAAGGTGGATCGCGTATACGCCGCAATGAACCGTTGGAATGAGGTAGAGTACTCGGTCGGAACTCCGGTTATGCAGACGTGTGTCGACGCGCTTATGCCGCATTTCGGCTACGTGCCATGCTGGTATCTGCGACGCCACACCTTCCAGCAGATCGGTAATCCGTAAAGCGGCTGCCAACCTCAGGGAGAGCGATCGCGGCGTCGTTGAACTGTTGCATAACGCCGTTCTCGCGAATCACCCCGACGCGGCGAAGCCATCGATCACGGCAGGCGTGCCGTTTAACGACCTCGACAAATTTGGTTACACGCCTCTGCTTCATGCCTCCGCGGTGGAGTTCAGGGGACAGCATGTCAATCTGCTGCTGCACGCCATGCACGCCATGAACGGCGCTGGAGAAGAAAAGGCGAATGTGATATTCTTCTCCGGTGAAGCAGTGCCGGGTGTCGTTCAAGGATTCCGAAGGCGTTGAACACGCCGTCGAAGTGGAGGCGCGGACGCTCTACGAGGCTGTGGGGCTGGCGATTGATCGTTTCCGCCGCTGCGAGCACGTGCAATACGAACCGAAGGGGCTTCACGAATTCACCGTGGAGCCTCGTGAGCCCGGTACCCAACACCGGCTAACCAGGAAGATGTTTGAGACATGGCTCCGCCGGCCGGGCGGATCGCCCGCCGATGTGGCGCTGAAGAGCAGATTGAAGGGTCTCCTGGGCGGCGTGGCGTGAGGCGCCGATGCCAGGCAGGCAATCGGCCCCACAGATAATTGAGAAGGGATTGGCATGAACAACATAATCTCCGAGTACCAGAAATGGAAGCAGCAGGGCGAGGACCTGCGCGTACAGGCGAAGCAGGCGATGGAGTCGCGCTTCCGGGAATTGCTCGTAGAAGCGATTCAGGTCGCGGAAGAATACCGCTCAGACTTCGGGGCGCCGCTGAAGCCGCCTCCGGGCGTTACCTCGTTCCGGTACAAGTCTTCAGCCAAGCTGAAACCCAGGAAAACCCAGAAACCCAACGTACCGGCCAAGGGCGCGAGCCAGCCTCCGGCGGCGCTCAAGAAGACAAATCCAAAAATCGCAGGCCTTCAGAAGCGGCTCTCGGCGGCGCAGCAGAAACTGGAGCACGCCAAAGCGAGTGGCGCTCCCACGAAAAACCTGGAAGACCGGGTTTACGAAATCGAAGACGCGATCCGGCTGTCCACGCAGGCGTAGGGGAGCGGTAATTCGTAGTGCCGGTTCAGCGATGGCCGCTCGCAGCCTCGTGGGCGGCGCTTACACGACATGGGTGCGATGCGGCCACTGGGTATCAAGGCAGCACTTGTAGCTCGACCAAGGACGCTTCGCACACGGCGGGAAAACGAAAGGCGTTCAGTCCGGCTTCCCGGCCGCGCTGAGCGAACTCGATCCTCAGTAACCCAGGCGCAACATGCCTTCCTGCTTCCCTTGCGCCGAGCCTTGCGTCAACCATTCGAGGGATAGCCTGAACAGCAGCAAGTGATTCTTCTCCCACATAGCGTTATGCGATGAACAGGCCAGATCGACGAACACCTTTTTGGGTGAGCCCAAATCGTTATAGAGTTCCCGGACGCGGTCGGGGTTGACTTGCTTGTCATTCGCGCCCGAAATCAGCAGGGTGGGAATCTGTGTTTTCGCTACGACCGCGGTTGTCCATCCCCACGATGTCACCTGGGGCGCGCGCCGCACGCCGCCTCCCCAGGTCGCGCCGACGGAGTCCGACAGGATCATCTCCGACCAGACGGAATCGCGAGCCGCCGGCTCGTACTGATCCGTGCAGCCCACCTGACGATCCCAGTTGGCTATGAACTCGTCCCTCGATTGCGTGTTCATGGCCGCGCCGTTGGCAGGCGACTGGACCGGAGGGTCCGCTACCGCGGCGCGATTGTAGGCAGGCGCGAGCAATACCAGTTTCGAGACCCTGTCCGCGTGCTGCGACGCGTATCCGGCCGAGCGAGGCCCACCGAGCGACCAAGCCAGCAAGCTCAGTTTTTCCACGTGGCGTAGCGCACGTATATGATCCACCACTGCATCGATGTCGTGCCAGTCCGACGCGAGAGTCGTCATCTGGTGCGGGTAGCTTGGCGGGCAGGGAGCGGCGATCAACGCCGGCACATAGGCCAACTGCTGCTCGCGAGTGAGATTGCAGGGGTCGTTCATCGCCGCGGGGCGGGTGGACCGTCCGTAGCCCGTCATGTCCATGGAGAACACGTCGAAGCCCGCTTGCGCGAGGTAGGCCATCCAACTGTAGTCGCGATAAGGGACGTCAAAAGCGACTTCGGCGGGCGTGCCGGCGCCGTGGATGAACAGCGCCACGCGATCTGCCGCGGGCCCGCTTCGCAAGACTGTTCCAGCCTCGACAACCTCCCGGACGTAAATCTCGGCGGCTTGTCCGGAGATTGCAGGCACGGTGGAGCGAACCTGGACGTAGTGGTCGATTCGCAACAGGCGGCGCCCGTCGTCGCCAAATCCAGCCGGCGCCAGAATGAGGCCAAGGACAACCACGAATTTGAGTCTCATTGAAGATCTCCCAACGCTGCTGCGCCGCTCCATCAGTATACGCCGGGATTCAGCATATGCCCGGATTTGAATGAGTCGATTGCTCCGGCTCGGGCACTCCTTATCGCTGGCCACTACGCCGCGTCCCGGCGATAGCGATATCGGCGGCGCCAATTCCGCGAGAGCATTGAGATCTGATATCGGTGGCGCTCTGCTCGCCCGTACAGCTTCCTGGGAACTAGTTCCCCGACCGGGTGGTTTTGTGCTTTTGTGGAAAACCACTCCCTTACTTACGGTCGTGGCTCTGATCGGAGCCGCGCGCGTCAGCAAGCGGTTTTCGGTAGCACCGAATCTCGCGGTGGCCTAAGTCTACCGGAAGGGTGCGCGTCGAGACTATAGGATTAACTTTGGGAGTGGTTCATTTACGCCATCCCCGCAATATTGATGTGACAGAATGGTATGACCTCATTTGCTCTTTATTTCGAGTTCCGATGCGCACCCTGTTTGCCGCCGTTCTTTCCGTTGCATTGGCCGCCACCGGTCAAATCCCCGATGCGGCCGGAACACACTACTCGCCTCTCTCCGAAATTACCCCGGCGAATGTCACCCGCCTGTCGCGCGCCTGGACGTATCACACAGGTGAAAAAGGCCGCCAATTCGAGACCACGCCGCTGCTCGCCGGCGGGCTGTTATATTTCACCAGTCAAAGTTCGCGCGTGATAGCGCTCGAACCGGAAACCGGCAAGGCGGTATGGACATTCGATCCGCATATCGTCCACACCGTGGAGAACCGCGGCGTTGCCTACTGGCCAGGCGATTCGCAAAGGCAGCCCCGCCTCCTATTGGCCACTGGCGATGCCACCCTGATCGCCATCGACGCGAAAACAGGCAGGCTGGCAATTGAATTTGGCGACAATGGCGCCGTCAACCTGCGCGCTGGCATCACTGAGCGTTTCCCCGAAGCCGCATACAAATTCAGCTCCCCACCCGCCATTTATCGAAATCTTGCGATCGTCGCTCCCAGCACGCAGGAAAACGTCAGCCAAGGCCCGAGCGGCGATCCGCGCGCTTTCGATGTCCGCACCGGCAAGCAGGTATGGCGATTCCATACCGTTCCGCAACCCGGCGAGCCAAACAACGAAACTTGGGGACCGGACGGCTGGAAGAATCGCGCCGGCCCCAGCCTGTGGGGCGAGATTACCGTGGATGCGAAAAGCGGCACGGTCTTCCTGCCAACCGGAAATCCGGCGGACAGTTCTTATGGCGCCGACCGCAAGGGGAAAGACCTCTACGCCAATTCAGTGGTCGCGCTGGATGCGGCTACCGGCAAATTGCGCTGGTATTACCAGCTTGTGCATCACGACATTTTCGACTATGACGTGACCGGCGCGCCCGCGTTGATCGACGTGGTAAAGGACGGCCGGAAAATCCCGGCGGTCGCTGAAATCACTAAGATGGGCTTGCTCTTCATTTTGGATCGCACAACCGGCGGCCCGATTTTTGGCGTCGAAGAGCGGCCCGTTCCGGCCAGCGGCGTTCCCGGCGAACAAGCATGGCCCACCCAACCGTTTCCCATCAAGCCTCCGCCCCTGGCGCGCACCGCCATGCGGCGTGAGGAAATTACCAAACGCACGCCGGCAGCCGAACGCTACTGCCTCGAGCAGTTCGATGGTTATGAGCATGGCGCCTTGTATACGCCGTTCGGCCTGAAGCCGACGCTGGTCTTTCCCGGCGCGATGGGCGGAGGCAATTGGGGAGGTGTTTCGTTCGATCCGAAGCTGGCTTACATTTTTGTGAACACGACAAGCATGGGTGGCATCGGTCGCATGGCCGCAACCCCGCCCGGATCGCCTGTGCCCTATCGCAACGAGAGCGCGTATGCCCGCTTCCTCGATCAGGACCAATATCCCTGCCAGCAGCCCCCTTGGGGAGAATTGAGCGCCGTGAACGCGAACACGGGAGATATCGCCTGGCGCGTTCCGCTCGGCGGTTTTGAGGAGCTGGAATCCGGACCGTACAGGCATGGCGGCGCACCCAATGTCGGCGGCTCTATCGCGACAGCGGGCGGCGTCTTATTCATCGGCGCGACGAACGATTCCTACTTCCGCGCCTTCGATTCGCGCACCGGCAAAGAACTCTGGTCGATGAAGCTCGAAGCCATCGCGAACGCTTCTCCAATAACCTACGTGGGCCATGACGGCCGGCAATACGTCGCGATCGCCGCGGGAGGTCCGGCGCATCTGCGAAACGTGGGCAATTCCCTCAATGGCGCAGACTCGTTGATCGCCTTCTCGCTGTCCGGCGGCAGTGTCGAAACAGGCGCCGTCACGCCATCGGTTTCCGGTCCCGCTCCGTCAGGGCCTGGCACGCGATCCAATTCCGCGGCAACCGGCGCTGCCCTTCCCGATGGCGAGGGCAAACAGCCGGTGATTAAGGTTTGCGGCCGTTGCCACGGAGTGGAAACATTTTCGAGAATGAGGATGACCCGCGCGGAGTGGCAGGTCGTCGTAACCGACATGGTGCAGCGCGGCGCAACGGGCGCCGAGCCGGAAATGCAGGCGGTAATGGATTACCTCGGCAACTATATGGCCAGGAACTAAGCGGAAATTACGTGCGGAATGCCGGTTTGAACCGGCGCGAGTTTCGTGAAACGCGGGCGATGAAGCTGTTATGCGTGGATCTCTTCATCGGGTTGTGCGAGACAGACCTCGCAGACTCGGGTCATCGTTGGCTCCTGTTCTGCCCGAGAATATGCTTTGCGCCGCGAAGTAGCTGCAGGGACAAGACCTCCCAGAGGGGCCGCGAAACAATAAGGCGACCAAATGTTTCAAAGGTGCGCGACCGCTCCCTTACGGTCGCGGCTCTGTCAAATGCGCATGCCGAGCCGCGCGCGTTAGGAAGCGGTTGGGTCTGAATGTACAGGATATTTCTCCGCGGCTCCGGACGCCTATGTGAACCTTTCACTTCGGTTGTGGCACTTTCCAGTTAGGGAGTTAGCGCGCGGTCATAATCGGCGGCTCCGCTTAATAGACCGGGCGGGCGCCCGGTCATCATGCCGTCACCGGCGAGCCATCAAACGTTCCCGCGCGTCATGGTTCGTTGCCAGGTCGATGCAGGTCCACGCCATAGCTATGGCGCCGTCCCCTAGCGCCTTGTCCGCGTCCGGAGTGACGCAGTGCGCGGCGAATTCCGGCTGATGGTTTACGGCGGGTAAGGAATTGATGCCGATCATCGGATGGATGGACGGCATCGCCAGAGAGACGTTGCCCATGTCGGTAGAACCGGTAGGCCGCGTTTCCCACTCGCCGAGGTCGGGAAACGGCCTCCCCAGCGCTTCAGAATTCTTGCGGTAAAACGCCGCCATGACATCGTCGTGCCGCATTTCGGCGTAGGGCTTATCGCCGCCCGCGATCGCAATCTTCGCGCCCGTAGCAAGGCCTCCGGCCTCAAAACAGCGGTAAACTCTGGGCCGCAATTCGGCAAGTTGATCCAGGGTCTCGGAACGAATGATGTACTTGGCCGAAGTGTGGGCGGGAACCACGTTCGGAGCGGCGCCGCCGTTGGTCACAATGCCGTGGATTCGATCCGTCGATCGGATATGCTGGCGCAGCAGGCCCAGCGCCGTTTGCGCGATGGTTAGCGCATCCGCGGCGTTCACGCCCAGCTCCGGAAAAGCCGAAGCGTGGGATTCCTTCCCGGTGCAATGAACCTCAAACATGGACGCGGCGATTATCTTTGCCCGGAGCATGTCAAAGGGGGCCGGGTGCACCATCATGGCTGCATGAATGCCCGCAAAACCGCCACGCTCAAGCAGCAGGATTTTTCCGCTGGCGTTGCCCACTTCTTCGGCAGGCGTTCCGATGACGCTGACAGTGAGGCCCAACTCGTCCGCCACCTTGGCCGCGGCAAGCGCTGCGCCAACGGCCGAAGCGGCGATAATATTGTGGCCGCAGGCGTGGCCGATTCCGGGCAGGCAATCGTATTCGGCGCAAATGGCGATATGCAAAGGACCGGATCCGGATCGGGCGCGGAACGCCGTGGGAAGATCGCAAATACCTTTTTCCACCGCAAAGCCGGCGCCGGCCAGCGACTCACAGAGCCAGGAGGAGGATTGCTCTTCTTCGAATCCCAGCTCGGGACGGGCGTGGATGCGGTGGCTGAGCTCGATCAGCCCGTCGCGGGCGGAGTCGAAACGTTCGCGCGCTGCGGATTTTGCGTCCATGAGTCGCTTCCTGTCCTGGTTTGAGGTTTCCGGCAGCAAGGATAACACGGCGCTTCCGGCACTCGACGGCGGAGAGAGAATTCGTCGAAATGCGGGATGGCCGCATACGTTGGCCTGGACCAACGCCGTGGATGTACGCGCGCGATCCGGAGCGCCCGGCGTGCGGGCTGCGGCAGTTTCCGTTTCCGGAAGACACGGAGTATCCGCCGGTGACGCTGTGCGGGCGGAATACGGTGAGGCGGATGCCCCTGGCGCCGGGGCGCAGGCACACACGCTCCAGGGAGCGGCGGCCGCGGTTGCGGCAGATGGTCTGCACGCGATCGCGCCGACGATGGAACATGCCGGGACCGCCAGTTGGAGCATTGCGGCGAGCCTCTGCCCCGCGCGGTCGAGGAATTCGAGCGGTTCAAGAGCTGTCCGGATGGGTGTGGACGCAAACGACGGCGCCAATGACGACAGCGGCTCTTGACGCGAGTCAGTCTATAAGCGGCCGGCCGAAATCAGGTGGGCCCCGATCCGCAGGCCCGGTGCGATGGCGTTTGGCGTCAAAGGGCGCACGTTGCCGCGAGGCGCATATCCCGTCGCCCGCCATACCGGGCGCGTCAGAATTTGATAAACGGCGAGCAGCAGGGCGTCTGCACCGGCGCCGGCTCCATCAGCTCGGCCCGGGTAAAATTCGGATCGTACAAATTCAACTGCCATTTTCCATCGCGCCCGATCTTCGGCGGCGCATTCTGCAGATTCATTCCGCGCTCCAGCAGCCGCTTGTAAGCCGCATCCACGCTGGGCACTCCCAACGCCAGGTGATTCATCACCCCCAGCGTCTTCGGCGACGGATTGTGTACGTTGAGCATATACTCCAGCCAATCCGTTCCATCCGGGACGCGCATGTCGATCCAATCCGTCACCTGGTCGGTCTTCCCTCCGTGCCACATCTCGCGGAACCCCAGAATATCCTTGTAGAATTTGTCGGCCACGTCCCGATCCTGAACCGTCACGCCCACGTGGATGATGTGCTCCGATATCCGCGTGGCCGGCAGAAACTTCCCAAAGTTCTTGCTGTGCAGCGACCCCGGCATGTACTGGACAAATTCCACGTTGTGCCCGTCCGGGTCTTGGATCATCATGCTCACGTTGCCGTCGAGGCCGGGCTTGAGAGCGTCCGGAACCTTCACGCCGCGGCTCGCCAGATAATCGCGCAACTGCGCGATATTGGTAGTCTCAAAGGCAATGTGCGACAGGCGGTCTTCGGATTCCTCCTTCAGATCGGGAAACACTTCGATGTACTGGTGGTCGTTGACCTTGAAATAGGTCAGCATCAGCCCGCCAGTGGCCTTGTCGAGCGTGAACGGCTCCTGAAAGCCGAGGTCGCGCCCGTAGAAATTCCGCGCCGCGGCCAGGTCGTTAGTCTTCAGCCCAATGTGCGCCACGCCCACAATGGGGGGCCGGCTGACGTTAGTCTGCGCACTCAGCGCCGACGCAAGAGCGCTCGCGAGAGCGGCGGAAATAATCAGAGAACGGTAGGGCATGATTCAGCCTCCTTCACAATCTCGCGGCAACGGTTGCAAGCCGCGATCTCTTGAAGTATATATAGTTCGAACAGAAAACAAAACCGTATGCCGTCCACCCGCCCAACTTTTATGTCCGCCGCTGCCGTCGCGTCTCTGGTCCAAGCGATGCGGTCTCGCATTTCCCTGGGACCGCTCGCTTACGGTCGCGGCTCCGATCGGAGCCCCAAGAGGGCGCTTCATCAGCAAGTACATCAGCAAGCGGCGCACCTCCCCGCAATTCTCCTTTCCTTCCTCTCAATCGCTCTGCCCGCCCTTGCGCAATCGCCATTCGCCTGGAAAGATATCGGGGACGGCCGCATGGAACTACGCGAAGGCGGCAAGCCGGCGTTGGTCTATAACTACGGACCGCAGCTCAAGCCCGGCGCGCCCGAAGACCGCCGCCGCTGCTGCTACATTTTCCCTCTCGACACGCCGGCGGGCGTCTCTATGCTCGACGATTTCCCCTCGGATCATTGGCACCACCGCGGCCTGTTCTGGGCGTGGCCGGTAGTCGAGACGGAAGGGAAAAAGTACGACCTTTGGATGAACATGACGGTTAAGGACCACTCCGCGAAGCCGCCCGCCGTCACTTCTTCCGCCAAACAGGCCCGCATGGAGACTGAAAACTTCTGGCAGATCGACGGACGCGACATCGTACGCGAAGACGTGCGCCTGACTGTCTTCCCCGCGAAGGACAATGCGCGCGAGTTGGAAGTGGAACTCACATGGCAAGCCCTCAAGGCGCCGGTCACCCTGCGCGGCTCGCAGGAATCGGGCAAGAGCTATGGCGGCTTCAGCGCCCGCTTCGCCGCGCGTGAGAACACCGTTCTGCGCGCCGATGGCGAAACGCTCTCAAAAGACGAAGACCTGACGCCGCGCAAGTGGGCCGAACTCGAAGGCGTCTACGGAGGCAAGCGCGCCACGCTGCGCATCACGCCCGACCCGGCCGGCCCCGGTTTCCCGTATCAATGGTGCCTGCGCAACTACGGATTCGTGGGCGCATCTTTTCCCGGCCGCACCGCCGCCGTGGATAGCTACACGCTCGAGCCCGGCAAGCCGCTCACCCTGAAATTCCGCGTGCGCGTGACGGACGCCCCATGACCGCGGGGCGGGTTTACGCCCTGGCTCATGTCCGGCCCAGTGAGGCCAACAAGGTCCATAACGGATTGACGCCCGAAAGCCGAGCGCTCGGAGCGGCTCGGGACGCGGCATTAGGCCATGGGGCCGCCCCGCTAGTTGATTGCGGCGGTGCTGGATATCTAACATGGAAGCTGACATGCAGGTAGCCACCACGCTTGAAGCGGGCCCGTCCATCGATTGGATCGAGGCCATCCACGCGGAATTCAGCCGCGTGATTGTCGGCCGGCACTTACTCTTCCGGCGTCTGATGCAAGCGCTTCTCACCGGCAACCACGTGCTCATCGAAGGGCTGCCCGGTATGGGCAGAACGCTCTCGGTCCTGACCATCGCGCGCAGCCTGGACGCGTCCTTTCGCCGCATTCAGTTCACGCCGGATTTGCTTCCTTCCGACATTGTGGGCACGCAGATCTACGATGCGCGCACCGGCGAGTTCCGGCCGTTATAAATACGCACATCGTTCGGAAAAGGATAGACTCTGCCAAGCGGAGGAGTCGCCCGAAAATGGCCGCAAAACGTGGCGATGAGCGCAACCGAAAATGTTTTACGCGGGCCGGTATGTCCGTGTAGACGCCATCGAGCGGCAACCGCTGAACTGCTCTATGTAAGTTCGAAGACACGCGGCGGGGCCTAATTGTGTTGAACATGGTGATTGATGGCGATGCGGGATGGCCACACAAGGCATGCGGGTCTTAAAATGTAGTAAGTGGGGGTGCCTGATGTTAGGGTTGCGAAATGTGGGCCTTGTTCGACAGTTAAGCGCCGTAAGATGCTGGCGCATTGCTATTCTGCTTGGAGTGCTCCTCACTGGCCTTGCCGTCCGATCGAGTGACGTCGCCGCTCAAAGCACCGCGATCTCGGCCGTTTGGGCACACGACGGCGAAGACAAGGTTACCCAGGATGAGCTTCGCGCGAGCAGCGGGCAAACCGTCACCAATAGTCTATGGGACGGGTCGACAATCATGCTGTTCGGGTTGAAGAATGAAGTGATCGACTTCAATCTGGTCCTTGAGGCGGCCTCGACGTCCGCCACGAACGTCACCGTAGCGATGAGCAACCTCAACGGACCAAGCGGGTCGGTAATTCGCTACGCGCCCCGTTCTACGAGCAATCTGTTTGACTGGACCACCACCGAGAGCGAGCTGTTCTACGTTCGTTACCTTCAAATTGTGGGTTTAAGCTATTTCGGGTATGGTGCGCTTCAGACCTGGCAAGAGCCTACGTTTCCCCAACGCGCGCAGTGCCCCAGTGGAACTGGATGCGCATGGACAGCCCGCCCCGTGGCCGGCAAATTCTATCCGGACATTGCAGTGCCCATCGAGCTGGCGCCAAACTTTAGTATTGCCGCAGGCAACAATCAGGCCATCTGGGCGGATATCTACATTCCCAAGACTGCCGCCGCAGGGTCTTACTCCGGGTCCGTTACCGTCAGCGAGAATGGCGTCGCCACTCATACCGTGCCGATCGGCCTGACGGTGAGGAACGCCACGCTGCCGGATGCGCCTAGCTCGAAGACCATGTTGGTTACGTCCTATGGGGATCTAAGTCCCCGCTATGGGAGCGCCACGATTCCGGCGCTGCAAAATCAGATTATGGTGGCGCACCGCCACAAGCTCTCGCTCATCGACGACAACTTTGGGCAGGGCTGGGGCGGTCTGCAGCCGGCGCCGCAGTGGCTGCAGTACCTGTCGGGCACGGCGTTTACATCGTCGAATGGCTATGCGGGACCGGGCGTTAGCACGGGGCAGGATGTGTTCTCCATCGGCACGTACGGAGCCATGACCGTTAACGCCAGCGAAACGCAGACCACCTTCACGGCCCAATTCAACGGATGGGAAAGCTGGTTTGAGGCGAACTCCCCTTCCACCGAGCGTTTTGTATATCTTTGCGATGAGATTGGCTGCCAAAGTAACACGCCAACTCTGACTAGCCAGCTCCAGTGGTGGCAGGCCATCGGCGGCGTAGGTCAAAACCTGCACACCATGGCGACACAGTCCTTGAGCAGTGCTGTTGGCACAGTGTTAAGCTACCCGACTTCAACGTGGCCCTTTAGCTCGCAAGCGTCCTCGGGCGATCAAACGAATGCTAACTCAATTCTCGCAGCTGCGCCGGCAAGGAAGCTCTACGCCTACAATGGCGCGCGCCCAGGCGGAGGGTCGATGATCGTTGAAGACGAGGGGACTTCAATGCGCGAGCTGCCTTGGGGGCAAAACAAGAAGCAGGTAGATCGTTTTTTTGTCTGGGAGTCGACATACTACAACGATTATCAGAACGGCCGTGGGAATACCAACGTGTTTGCGACCGCCGATACGTTCGGGCAGACTAGCGCCGATCCTATGTACGGCCAAGTGGGCGGCAGCAATGGAGATGGCGTGATGTTCTATCCCGGTACGGACGCCGTCTTTCCTGCGTTTTCGTACGGCGTCGACGGGCCCATCGCGAGTCTTCGGCTGAAATATTGGCGGCGCGGCATTCAGGACGTGGACTACCTGACGCTGGCGAATGCGATTAATCCGGCGGCCGTCGCGACCCTGGTCAATTCAATGGTGCCCGCGGCGTTGTGGGAAAACCAATGCTTCGACCTCTCCGATTGCAGCTACTTTAAAGGCCCCGTCAGTTGGAGCAACAAGCCTGACGATTGGGAGTCCGCCCGCTTGCAGTTGGCAAATATTATCGCTCCCCTGGGCGGGGTGACGGCGACCCTGGCGGCGAACCCGGCGTCGATCGCGAGCGGGCAGTCATCCACGCTGACGTGGTCGTCAATCAACGCCGCCTCCTGCACGGGCACGAACTTCTCCACCGGGAATGCGACTTCCGGTTCAGTGTCGGCGTCTCCGGCGGCGAACACCACTTACACGGTCGGTTGCACGGGAACGGGAGGAACGGCCTCGGCCAGCGCGACAGTCACGGTTAACACCGGCCTCCAGGGCTACTGGGGTCTCGACGAAGGGTCCGGCACAACCACGGCGGATTCCTCGGGCAACGGCAACACTGGAACCCTTTCCGGAACGCCCCTCCCCACCTGGACGGCGGGTTTGGTTGGCAACGCGCTTTCGTTCGCAGGGAGTGGGGGATTCGTCAACTTCCCCAATTCACCCTCTCTCAGCAATCTCCAGTCCCAAGCGGGCGGGGGCATGAGTGTAGTGACCTGGATCTACCCGACCAGTTCGAACGCCAACCAAACCTTCCTGGATAAGGCGGCGTGGACGTTCGGGTTCTACACCGGCCTGGGCATCCAGTTCAGCCATGTCTGTACAAGCGGACGGGTGGCAGTTTACTCGCCCGCCAATTCCGTGCCGTTAAATCAATGGAGCCAGATTGTCGCGACCTGGAACGGCTCGACCACGGGTTCGAGCATCCTCATGTATATCAATGGCGCGGCGGTAACTACGAATACGCAGGATTGTTCGGGATCGGCGTCGGATGACTCCGCGAATGCGCTGACGCTCGGCGGTACTTACTATAACGGAAACCCCTTCTTCGGCAAACTTGATGACATTGGCGTGTACAACCGGATACTCTCGGCAAGCGAGGTAAGCTCGCTGTACAGCACGCCGAGCGCAAACCTGGCGGCGAACCCGGCGGTGATCGGGAGCGGACAGTCATCCACGCTGACGTGGTCGTCAACCAACGCTACCTACTGCACGGGCACGAACTTCTCCACCGGGAATGCGACCTCCGGTTCGGTGCCGGTCTCTCCGGCGGCGACCACCACTTACACGGTCGGTTGCACGGGAACGGGGGGAACGGCCTCGGCCAGCGCGACAGTCACGGTTAACACCGGCCTCCAGGGCTACTGGGGTCTGGACGAAGGGTCCGGCACAACCACGGCGGATTCCTCGGGTAACGGCAACACCGGAACCCTTGCCGGAACGCCGCTTCCCACCTGGACGGCGGGTCGAGTGGGTAACGCGCTTTCGTTCGCAGGGAGTGGCGGATTCGTCAACTTCCCCAACTCACCCTCTCTCAACAACCTCCAGTCCCAATCGGGCGGCGGCATGAGCTTCGTGGCCTGGATCTATCCGACGAGCTCGAACGCCCCCCAGGCCTTCCTCGATAAGGGGGCGTGGCAGTTCGGGTTCTACGCCGACCTGGGCATCCAGTTCGGCCACTTCTGTACCAGCGGATTGGTGGGAGCTTACTCGCCCGCCAATTCCGTTCCATTAAATCAATGGAGCCAGATTGTCGCGACCTGGAATGGCTCGACCGCGGGTTCGGGCATCCTCATCTACGTCAATGGCGCGGCGGTAACAACGAATTCGCAGAGTTGTTCGGGATCGGCGTCGGACGACTCAGCGAACGCGCTGACGCTCGGCGGTACTTACTACAACGGCGACCCCTTCTTCGGCAAACTTGATGACATTGGCGTGTACAACCGGGTACTCTCGGCATCCGAGGTAAGCACCCTGTACACGACGAACACGGGCGGTCTCGCAGGCGCCTGGGCGCTGGACGAAGGGTCCGGCACAACCACGGCGGATTCCTCGGGCAACGGCAACACCGGAAACCTTTCCGGAACGCCCCTTCCCACCTGGACGACGGGTCTGGTTGGCAACGCGCTTTCGTTCGCGGGGAGTGGGGGATTCGTGAACTTCCCCAACTTACCCTCTCTCAGCAATCTCCAGTCCCAAGGAGGCGGCGGCATGAGTGTAGTGACCTGGATCTATCCGACGAGCTCGAACACCGCCCAGGCCTTCCTGGATAAGGGGGCGTGGCAGTTCGGGTTCTACGCCGGCCTGGGCATCCAGTTCGGCCACTTCTGTACAAGCGGATTGGTGGGAGCTTACTCGCCCGCCAATTCCGTGCCGTTAAATCAATGGAGCCAGATTGTCGCGACCTGGAGCGGCTCGATCACGGGTTCGAGCATCCTCATGTATATCAATGGCGCGCTGGTAACGACGAATTCGCAGAGTTGTTCGGGATCGGCGTCGGATGACTCGGCGAATGCGCTGACGCTCGGCGGTACCTATTATAACGGCGACCCCTTCTTCGGCAAACTTGATGACATTCTCGTCTACAACCGGGTACTGTCGGCATCCGAGGTTAGCACTCTGTACCAGAAAGAATGAGGGGAGGTCTCCCGAACCTCGCCAAACTCAACAAAGGTTGGTACGCTCATTAGCTATTAACCAGGCAACTGGCATGTCAATGCTCTTCTTGTAAAGGCGGAGGCTCGCTGGTTCACCGGTAGCCGTCCATGCCGCACGATGACGGCAGTGGCAAGCCGATTCTGACACGGCGCTGGGGGCATGAAATGATGCCGCCTGACCACAAGACGCTGCCAATCGAACTATCGCCAGGCATTGGGTTCTGCACTTAGCGGTTCACCGCCCCGTTTCGCTCCGTCTGCTCTTCCCGCTCGTGAAGACGGAGGCGCTGAACGTGCGAAAAATACCTGGTCTCACCTGACGATTATGCCCGGGCACTTCGGCAATTATTGGGCGAGGAGGCGTTTCGGGATCGCCGATGATGACGGCGCGGACCAGCCGGATCTGGAACCGGCGGTTCAGCAGTTGGAGGGCGCGTCTGATTCTTATCTGTCGTTCACGGAGTGGCCGAAAACTTCGGGCGCTAATGCGAGCTTCGCGTTGACGGCCCACGGCGGTGAAATGTGGGAGCGGCTTGCGGATCCGCATTGGGGGCCGCTTAGTCGTCGAGAGTTCAGATCCGGCTTTCTGCGAACCGACATCGTGATCTTCCGAGCTGGCCGTGATCCTAGCCCTGCGCCGTCACCAGAGCCTCAAATATTCCTAAATCGAGAACCGAAACGGCTTACACGCAATGCCAAAGCCTCAACACTGGAATTCCTAGGTCGCGCGAGAGACAATAACAATAGGAGGGCCGCACTACCGATAGAGTGCGGCGGCGCTTTCGCCTGCCAGCGTCGGGCCGCTTCAGTACGTTAATACTCAATTATGCCGGTTACCACGATGTACTCTCATACATTCAACAACTTACTCTATTCGAGATCCTCGCGCCTAACTCGCTGGGAACCCAGATGCTCAAGATACCAAACGACCCTAGTCCCATTTTCGAACACTTCGTGGGACAGGCCTCCTGAACTGTCGCCTATGCCGTTCTTCCTATTTCCGGCACACCCTGCGGGACCAACTCCTCGCCGGTCACCTCGATCCGGGCCGCCCCAAGAGGGCGTTGATTGTAGCAGGCCGGATCACTACCATGGAAGCTGACATGCAGGAAGCCACCACGCTTGAAGCGGGCCCGTCCATCGATTGGATCGAGGCCATCCACGCGGAATTCAGCCGCGTGATTGTCGGCCAGCACTTACTCTTCCGGCGTCTGATGCAAGCGCTTCTCACCGGCAACCACGTGCTCATCGAAGGGCTGCCCGGCATGGGCAAAACGCTCTCGGTCCTCACCATCGCGCGCAGCCTCGACGCGTCCTTTCGCCGCATTCAGTTCACGCCGGATCTGCTTCCTTCCGACATTGTGGGCACGCAGATCTACGATGCGCGCACCAGCGAGTTCCGGCCGCGCAAGGGGCCCGTGTTCGCCAACATCGTGCTGGCCGACGAAGTGAACCGCGCGCCCGCCAAGGTGCAAAGCGCTTTGCTCGAAGCCATGCAGGAGCGCCAGGTGACTATCGGCGACCAGACTTTCAATTTGCCCGTGCCGTTCCTGGTGTTGGCCACGCAGAACCCCATCGAGCAGGAAGGCACTTACGGGCTTCCCGAAGCCCAACTGGACCGCTTCCTGTTCAAGCTGGTGGTCACTTACCCGGCGATCGAAGAGGAACGCGCCATTCTCGACCGCATGGTGCGCGCGCCGGCGGCAGGGGATAACGCCGCGGTCACGGAAGCGCACGCCGTTGCCAGCCTTCACGCCGTGCTGCAGAGCCGGCGGCTGCTCGATGGCGTCCACATGGAAGACAAGGTGCGCGATTACATTGTGAGCGTGGCGGACGCAACGCGGAATCCGCTGAAGTATGGTTTGACGATCGGCCGCTTGATCCGCTTTGGCGCGTCCCCGCGCGGCTCGGTCTTCCTCGCGCTGGCGGCGAAAGCCGAAGCGCTGCTCAGCGGGCGCGACTATGTGACGCCGCAGGACGTGAAAGAGGTTGCGCTGGACGTGCTGCGCCATCGCGTGCTGTCCTCTTACGAAGCCGACGCCGACGGCATCACTTCCGATCACATCGTCCGGCAGGTGCTCGGAGCGGTGGAGGTGCCGTGACGGCCGAGGAGCTTTCCCGCAAAGTCCGCGGCCTGGAATTGCGCGCGCGCAAGATGACGGGCGGCCTGATCTCGGGCGCGTACCACAGCGCCTTCAAGGGACGCGGCATCGAATTTCTGGACGTGCGCGAATACGTCCCCGGCGACGATACGCGCAGCATCGATTGGAACGTGACCGCGCGCGCCGGACATCCGTTCGTGAAGCGCTACGCGGAAGAGCGCGACGAAACCGTGATGCTTCTGGTGGATGGCTCCCTTTCCATGCGGTTTGGCGGCGGTGACATGGCCAAGTGTGACGCCAAGTGTGATACGGCCGCCGAAATTTTCGCGATTCTGGCCAGCGCGGCGGTGCAGAATCACGATCACACCGGCCTGATTCTCTTCGGCAACGAAGTCGACCTGTACGTTCCGCCCGCGTGCAACGGGCTGCATCTGCTGCGGATGATCCGCGAGGTGCTGGCCTACCGGCCGCGCGGGGGAGGCACCGATATCGCGCGCGCGCTCGAATTTCTGGGCCGCGTACGGCGCCGCCGCAGTCTGGCGTTTCTGATCTCCGATTTTCTGGGCCGCGGATTCGACAAGCCGCTGCGCGCCCAAGCCAAGCACCACGATTTGATCGCGGTCCCGATCTACGATCCACGCGAATCGCAGCTGCCGGATTGCGGCCTGATGGATTTCGAGGATGCCGAGACCGGCGAAACGTGGACCGTGGATACCAGCGACGAACAAGTCCGCGGGGCGCACGAGCGCGAAGCATGGCGGCGATCTGAAGGGCTCGCCCGATTGTTACGCTCGGCCGGCGTGGATGCGCTGCGCATCGCCGCGGGCAGCGATTATCTGTCGAATCTGATTGCATTCCTCCGTCTGCACGCGAAGAAGGCCGCATGATGCAGGATATTCGCGACGCACTGGACCCCATCCCCCTCGCAACGCCGTCCAATATTCACTGGCCGTTCCTGGTAGCTTGCGCGCTGGCGGCCACCGTCGCCGCCGCGGTAGTGCTCGCGGCCGTTTGGCTGGTCCGCCGGCGCATCCAGCGCAGGCCGGCCGCATCCCCCGAACAGCGCGCGCTGCAAAGGTTGTCGCGAGCCAATCTGTCGCAAGCCGATAAAGCCAACGTGCGAGCTTACTACTTCGAGTTGACGGCGATTTTGGCCGAGTATCTGGATGTGCATTTCGATTTGCGATTCGCGCAGTGCACTTCCGCGGAGATGCTGCGCCGCCTGCGCGATCTGGGTGTGATGACCGAGGAATGCGCCGGTGCGCTACGCGAGTTTCTGGAAGAATCGGACCGCGTCAAGTTCGCTTGCTCCATCGAAGGCGCGGACGCCGGCGCCGCCGGACGCCGTTGCCGGCGCATCCTCTATCTGGTCGGCGGGCAGATCGCATCCACGCGGCAGCTCGCGCAGCCCATGGAGTCTCGATGAATATGGCGACGAATATGGACCAGAGGTGGGACAGACGATCGGTTTATGTCGTCTGTCTTTCGCGAGGCATGACAGGGTCGAAGAACCACGCGGCATATCGGGAAATCCCCCGAGCCTCGCAGGGTTCTTCATGGGATTTCGCGGGCCGAAGGCCCATTCAAACAGACCACAGAAGGCGATGGTCTGTCCCACCAAGACCGCCTGAAAGGCGGCTGCAGGCAGGATTGCCTGCCCCACTAACATGAATTTCGAATGGCCGTGGGCGCTGGCCGCGCTGCTGTTGTTGCCGCTGCTGGCGTGGCGCCAGCGCCGGTTGAATCCGCCGACGGTCGTCTTCAACCGCACCGCCGCGCTGCCGCCTTCGGCGCGCCAGAAATTCCTGCGGCTTCCGGCGGCGCTGCGGTTAGTCGCTCTGGCTCTCTTGATTGTCGCGGTGGCGCGGCCGCAACTGGGCGCCAAACCCTTCCGCGATATATCGAGGAGCATCGCGATCCAGGTGCTGATCGACCGCTCCAGCAGCATGCGCCACACCGACTTCCTATACGGACGCGGCGCCGCGACCCGGCTCGACGTGGTGAAGACGCTCTCCCTGCAATTCATCTTCGGCAACCGGCGCGAGCTCAAAGGCCGCCCATCCGACATGATCGGCTTGATCGAGTTCGCCGGCGACCCGATTACGCTATCCCCGTTGACGCTCTCGCACGACCATCTGTCTTCGCTTATCCGATCCATCCAGCCCGCGAGCGGCGATGAAGACGGTACGGCTATCGGCGACGCCGTTGCGCTGGCGGCGGCCCGCTTCAAAGAAGCCGAGACCGCGGCGGGCGGGCAACTCAAGAGCAAGGTGATCGTGCTGCTCACCGATGGCCAAAATAATATGGGCGCGCGAACTCCGGCGCAAGCCGCGGCTCTGGCGAAGCAGTGGGGCGTGCGCGTGTATGCCATCGGCATCCACCCCGGCGTGGCCGACAGCAGGTACGACCGGATGATAGAGACCGGCCTCGATGAGCTGGGCGAAGAGACCGGCGGGCTATCGCGCATGGTAGAGAGCGGCGCCGCGCTGGTGGACGTATATAAGGAGATCGACCGTCTGGAGCCGGCCGAGGTGAAGACCGCGAGATACGCCGGCGGCACGGCCTGGTTCGGGGCGCTGGCGCTGGCGGCGCTCTGCCTGGTCGCCACGGAGGCTGCCATCTCGCAAACCTGGCTGCGGAGGGCTCCATGACCGGCGTCCACTTCGCGCATCCCCTGGCATTGGCGCTGTTGGCGGCGGCGCCGGCGTTGGCCGCGATATTCCGCTACGGAGATACGCGCCGTCGCGAGGCCCTGGCGAAATTTGGCGCGCGGCCGGCGCCCCATCGTAAGCGGCCGGCCAAGCGCGCGCTGGTCATCGCGGCGGTGGCGCTGATGGTATTGGCGATCGCGCGGCCGGTGGAACTCGCCGCGACTGCGCCTTCGAGTACCGGCGACGTGGTCTTCCTGCTGGACGTTTCCCGCAGCATGATTTCGCGCGATGCCACGCCCGACCGCCTTCGCCGCGCCAAGCAGATCGTGGGCGATATCGCGGGGCGAATTGCAGCGCAAACCGCGGCGCAAGTTGCGACCCAGCCCGCCGGCCAGCGTGTGGGCCTGATCGCATTCGCGGGCAACGCAGCGGTGCTCTGCCCGCTGACCATCGACCTCGACTATTTCCGCGAAACGCTGGACGCCGCGTCGCGCGACTCCGTCACGCGCGGCGGCTCGCGCATCGGCGAAGCCCTGCGTTTCGCGCTCAACAACGGCTTCGACGATGTCCGCCGCGGCTCCAAAGACCTGGTCCTTCTCACCGATGGCGGCGATCAGGATAGCGGTCCGCAACAGGCCGCGCAGGCGCTGGCGCGCAACGGCATCCGGCTCACGGTGATCGGCGTAGGCAACCCGGATCGCGGCATTGAAGTGCCGCTTTCGGAAAACGGCAATCTGCCCTTCCTCTATAACGGCGCGCCGGTGCTGACCCGATTGGAATCCGGAGAGCTGCGCGCGATTGGCGGCGCTTACTGGGAAGCCAACCGCGCATTCGACACGGCTGCTGTTGTACGGCGGCTCGCCGCTCGCTCCACCGTCGGCGACACGGAGACTCGCGGGGAGTATTATCCGCTGCTGCTGGCGCTGGCGGGGATACTGCTTGCGCTGGAGTGTCTCATATCGGAGCGGGCTCGGAGTGACACTGGTTTGCGTAACGCGGGTTTGCGCAATGCGCGACGCACCGTCACGGCCGCCATGTTGCTGGCCGCGTGCGCATTCCCGATTCGAGCGCAATCGGCCGCGGAGTGGATTCGCCAGGGCAACGACGCCTTCGCTATCCACGAATATGAAATCGCCGCCACCTGCTACCGCAATGCGGCGGGCATCTTGCCTGCGTCGCCGCAGGTGCAATTCGATCTTGGGATTGCCAATTATAAAGCCGGGGGCTACGCCGCCGCCGCGCAAGCCTTCGCCCGCGCCGCCGGGCGCGCAACCGAT
Source organism: Bryobacterales bacterium (assembly GCA_003135055.1). Taxonomy (GTDB): domain Bacteria; phylum Acidobacteriota; class Terriglobia; order Bryobacterales; family Bryobacteraceae; genus PALSA-243. The sequence continues at coordinate 36,640 of PLDF01000214.1, forward strand.
CCGAAACTGCAAGCCAAGAGCCTGCTCGGAGAGGGCAACACCTCTTTCCGCACCGCACCGGCGGGCGATTCACTGGATGCCGTCCACGCCCTGCAGCGAGCCATCGAACTCTACGCCAGCGCGCTGTCCGCCGATCCGAAATTGCAGGATGCCGCTTACAACCTGGAGATCGCCAGGAAGAAACTCGAGGACCTTAAGCGCCAGCGGCGAAGCGACGCTGCCAAAGACTATGCAACGTCGTCCATGCGGCGCGAGCAGCCGGCGACGTCCGACCCGAACGAGATTCTCAAGGACGCAAAACAGCGGCGCGCGAAGCAGCAGCCGGTACGGCGGGGCGTTGCAACCGATTGGTAGAAGCGGCTGGCCAAACACTCCGCGATTTTCCGGAGAGCTTGGGGCAGATCGTGGCGCACGCACTTTTGCGTGCAGCGTTCACAATCGTGTGAACGCGCTTCGGTCTGCGCGCAAGATGGACACATATGCTGTCACACCATGGCGAGAACCGGGCGTTATCGAGTCTCTCGCCGAATACGAGTGACAGCGGCGTTGGCGACCGCGCGAACCGCCACGCGGGATGCCACCCGGCCGCATATCAGGATAGCAGCCCGCCCCACAAGCGGCAAGCCGCAAATGGATACTGGTGACTATTCTGCACCAATTGTGCGGCCGACCCCCTGGTCCGCGGCCGACCCCCTGGTCGGCCTCTCTGGGATCGCATTCACAACTCCCAGTGCCGGCCAAAGTAAGTGACATTGGGTTGGCAATCTGCCCCACATCGGCTATCACTCAACTGCGCGCTGCCGCCGGTCCCTCTGAGTGAGCCGTATCTGCACTAATCGCCGCTTACCAGCGCCAGCACCCGGCAAGGGCTCCCCGAGCCGCGACAATCTTCAGCGGCGGCGTGACTAACTCCGCTCCCTTTGGCGGCAATCGATTCGAGGTTAGTCAAACTGGCCAGGCCGAACTTGTTACTGCCATGCATGATGCTATGGCACGGAAACGGCGGGTCGAAGCGGTGAGCCTGTCCAGCGTCCGTACCCACTCCCTCGGCGCCCCAGCCGATTACATCCCGCTCCCTGGCAAGAAACGGAACCAGGTCCGGATGCGGACCGGGCACATGCGAGCCATCCTCTTTCATATTGAGAAACGCGCCCGCGTCCTGGCGCTTCGACCAATCGGTGCGCATCAACACCCAGGACCCAGCCTCGATGCGCCCGTGGATCGCTTCCCACGACTCCACGTGTTGCGGCGTCAGCAGGAAATCGGGATCGGCGCCGGCTTCGCGCGAGACATCGATGACGCACGCCGGCGCGAAGAAGTTCTCCACCGGAATCGTGTCGGTTGCGTTCCGCGCACAGTCTTTGCCAGTCACCCAATGGATGGGCGCGTCGAAATGCGTGCCCGTATGTTCGCCGCAGGAAAAGTTGTTCCAGTACCACGCCGGTCCGCGGCTGTCATAGCGGGAAATCTCTTCCAGGCGGAACGGCCAGATCTTGCCGAACTCCGGTGGCAGCGCAATGGTGGGCGTGCCGGCGTCCAATGGCTGGCTCAAAATCGACCACGCGAATCGAGGCTGCGGCCAGCGCCTGAATGAATCGGATCAAGATGTTCTCTTCCATATCATTCTCCCCAGGGTCATGCTCCTCAGGAAATAAGCGGCTGTGAGCAGGGCCAGCCAGGGCAGGCCCGCGATCAGGGTCACTCGCATGCCCTCCACCCACCACGTGGTCGCCAGAATCGCGACAATCGCGGCCGCTCCCAGCACGGAAGTGTATGGGTAGCCGATCATGCGCACCGGCAGGCGGGGGCGTCCTGCGGCTTCCCATTTCGGGCGGAAGAACAGGTGAGTGACAAAGATCATCAGCCACACGTAGAGTCCGCCGAATAACGAGACGCCGAACAGGTAGACATAGGCGCCGTCGGGATAGAGCAGGGCAATCACGAGGGCCAGCGCCAGACTCGCCGCTGAGACCAGCAGCGCGGGCACCGGCGTTCCGCGCGAGGAAACACCGCCGAACACTGCCGGGGCGTAACCGCCGCGCGCCAGCGAAAACATCATGCGGCTCACTAAGTAGAGATTGCAGTTCATGCTGGATGCCGCGGCAGTGATCACCACAAAGTTGACAATGTGCGCCGCAGCCGGCACTCCGATCAACTGGAACACCTTCACGAACGGACTGGCAGTGACATCCGCGCCCGGCTGAATCTGGTTCCACGGTACGATGCACATCAGCACGAAGATGGCGCCCAGATAAAACACAATCAGGCGCGCGACCATGGTTCGCATGGCTCGCGGCGCCTCGATTTCAGGCTGCCTGGCTTCGCCCGCCGTCACCGCGACCACCTCCGTGCCCAGGTAGCTGAAGATCACGAAGACCATCGCCATCCACACGCCGCGCCAGCCCGTCGCCAGAAATCCGCCATGCGCCGTCAGGTTGGAAACCCCGATCGCGGGCCGCGGACCGATGCCCATCAGCAGCGATGCGCCGAACACGATGAACAGCACGATGGCAACCACCTTGATCATGGCGAACCAGTATTCAATGCTGCCGAAGCTGCCCACGCTGCGCGCGTTGATGTAGAGCAAGGCGCAGGAAAAGCCCAGAATCCAGAGCCATTTGGGAGTGTTCGGAAACCACCACTGGCAATAGATCGCAATCGCCGTCGCCTCGCCGCCAATCGCGATGCATTGCGCCGCCCAATAGGTATAGCGCACCGTGAACCCCGCCCACGGATTCAGATAGATCTCGGCATAGACGCCGAACGATCCCGCGGTGGGGTGCGCCACCGCCATCTCCGATAGCGCGCCCATCAGCAGCAGCGTGATGGCCGCGCCGATCGCGTAACTCAAGATGACTCCCGGGCCCGCCGTATGCACGGCCAGCGAGCTGCCAAGGAAGAGTCCCGTGCCGATGGCGCCGCCAATCGCGATCATGCCCACCTGACCCGACGTGAGCTGGCGCGAGAGTTGTTCGCTCTGCTCGATGCTGCCGGGTGTCGCGCCGGGTGTCGCGCCGGGAGTTGTGCCCGGCGAGGCCCCGGTATTCAACATGCGCGCACCAGCAGGTCCAAATTTTCCTCAAGAGCCGCCAGCGCGGTATGGACATCGTCCATGGTGTTGTAAACGTGAAATGCAAAACGGACGCCGTCGAGACGCGATGAGGTCACAATGCCGCGCGCCGTCAGCTTGCCGACAAGCAATGCGGCGTCTTTCGCGCGCAGCACCACCAGAGGGCCAACGCTATCGGCGGGGGTTTTGGATTCGACGTGAAGGCGGCGCGCGCCCTGCAAAAACGCGCGCGTCAAGCGCTCGATTTGCGCGGCCACATTCTCCATTCCGATGCGAACCAAAAGATCGAGCGCCGGCCGCCCCTGATAGATATTCGGAATCGGCGGCGTGCCGCCTTCAAAGCGGCGGGCAGCGGGCGCCATGTCGAGGTGTTTGGTGCGGAACGCGAAGACATCCCGTTGCGACATCCAACTGGTCACCGTTGGGGTGAGCCGTTCCACCAGCTCTCGCCGCACGTAGAGGAACCCGAGACCCGGCGGCCCCAGCAGGTATTTCAATGTGCCGGTGACAAAGAAATCCACGTCGAGCGCTTTGACGTCGAGCGGGCGCGTGCCGCAATCCTGATAGCCGTCGAGCAACACCAGCGCGCCGCTGGCGTGCGCGATCCGCGCGACGGCGGCTACATCCGAGCGGAATCCGTTGAGGAACGAGACATGGGTCAGCGGCACGATGCAGGTGCGCTCGTCGATGGCGCGCGCGTACGCTTCGGTGGGAACGCGGTTTTCGACGCCGTCCAAAAACTGAATCTGCGCCCCGCGCGGCCGCTGAGCCAGCCAGATGTGGCCCATGGTGGGAAACTCGTATTCGCTCATCACCACCCGGCTGCGCTGCTCGAACCGGAGCGCGCTGGCGATGGGGTTGATGCCCGCCGAGGCGCTGGTTACGATGGCCACTTCATCCGGTTCGGCGTTGATGAAGCGGGCGAACCCGGCGCGCAACGCCTCATAGGCTTCGATCCATTCGTCCCACGGCGAGGACGAGGTTCGCCAGCTTGCCGCATACTCGCGCATGCCGCCTTCCACGGCGTCGGATAGTGCGCCTTGCGAGCAGTTATAGAGATACGTCTTTTCCCGCAGAATGGGAAACCGCGATCGCAGCGTGCAGATCTCTTGATCGGTGAGCATTGGTCCTGTCGTTCGTTAGTATTGGTCCGGCCGGCACTGGCCGCCGCGCGGCTCAACTCTTGAATTCCACAATCACAGCCTCGAACGCGTGGTCCAGATTGTTCTTTTCCACGTGCTTGGTTGGGCCGCCCCAAGTGAAATCGCCGGCACTGTGCAGCGCCGTAGTGGTCTGTCCATCGGGCGTCGTCATGCTGCCGTTTTGATCGGTCAGACACACCACCACGCGATTGAGAACGTGCTCGTGCAACGGGACGCTTCTCCCCGCCGCCATCCTCACGCGGATCACCCGCACCTGACTATTCTCAAACTCCAGCTTGTAGTCTTTCGGATCCACCTTGAGCGGATCGAGCGCAGTGTTCCCTGTCTTGCCGGGGTCGCCGTCCTTCTTGACTTCCAGTTCGACTATGGTGACGGGCTGGTCGCTGGTGATTTCGGAAGTATGCATCCCGCGCGCGGGGCTCCATTTCACTTCGCCCGCCTTCCACTCCTGCGTGATCTTTTTGCCGCCCTGCGGCGTAATGTCCTGGCGGCCGGCCTGCAAGTAGATCATCACGCGGTTCAGTTTGTGCTCGTGCAGGCTGCCTTTCGCGTGTGGCTTATCCGTAACCTTGACCACTTTCACCTGGTCGTTGTCGATGGGTGGCGGAGGCGTCTGCGCCACAAGCCCAAATCCGATCAGAAGCGCAAGCGCTGAGAATTGCCGAACATGGAAAGCTGGTATTCGCATTCGACTATGATACAGCGCGCTCGAACGGATGCACACCTTGGAATTATGTTTCCGCGCGGTCGCCACTCCTCACACCGGGCGTCACTCCTGCACACCGGGCTCCACTCTTCCACTCATCCAACACCGAGCCGCGACCGTAATGTAAGGAAGCGTAGGCGCGACTCCCGACCCGCGGGTTTGTGCGCGCGGGTGGCCTTTGACGGCCATTTCTACAGCGAAGTAGGATTGGCGTCCGACCGTGATTTACCTGGCCGCCTTTGCCTGTTACGGGCGCCGCCTGCACGGCGGCGAACCCGGTTCCATCGACCGCCGGCAAAATGTGCCTGGAACGCCGATGCCAGTGGATTCGGCGCACGCTCGGCCGGGAAGGAGCGCATGGATCGCGCTCCGTTGCTTGCCGATGGCTCGAAATGCGAAGGTACAGAGCGTCCATGACTCACCTCGTATTGCTTCGACGGCCGTAGTTTTCCGGGGCGGAATCTCCGCCGCCAACGCCGGCGCGAAGCCGGCTTGTGGTTACTAACCCGAGTCAGCGGGGCTGGCCAGACTGCCGGATTCCCGGCTGACCTTTTCCATTTCGCTTCCAGTCGCTTCCACGACATGCGAGTTACAAGCGCCGGCGAGTTATGCGCACTTTTGGCGGTAACGTCCACAATCGAGCCCCGGAGCGTATTGCATTCAGAGTGGGATGAGTAGAGTGGGATGGAGTAGAGTAGGATGCAGCTACGCCGTGCGCGGGACAGCCATCCTCATGTACTACGTTTTCCACGGCCTCGGCAGATGCCGCGATTCGATATGCCGGTAAGAATCAAGACCCGCGTCGGCATCGTGGGCGCCGGCCCGGCGGGTTTGCTTCTTTCCCATCTGCTGCATCTCGAAGGCATCGAAAGCATAGTCGTCGAGAGCCGCTCGAGGCGATACGCCGAGGAACGGGTCCGCGCCGGCGTGCTGGAACAGAGTACCGTCGATCTGCTGTGCGCCTCGGGTGTCGGCGAACGCCTTCGTCGTGAAGGCCTGATCCATCACGGCGTCGAGCTGCGTTTTGAGGGCCGCGGCCATCGAATCGACATGCGCGAGCTGACCGGCCGCTCGATCACGGTGTACGGGCAAAACGAATTGATGAAGGATCTGGCGGACGCCCGCATCTCCGCCGGCGGGCGGACGGAGTACGAAGCCGAGGACGCCGGCATTCGGGATTTCGATACGGATTCACCCGTCATCCGCTATCGCAAGGACGGCGAACCGCGGGAGATCGCGTGCGAATTCATTGCCGGCTGCGACGGTTTTCACGGCATCTGCCGCCCTTCCATACCGGCGGGCGCGCTGCGCGTGTTCGAAAAGATTTACCCCTTCGGCTGGCTCGGCATTCTGGCTGAGGCCGAGCCCGCTTCCGATGAATTGATCTACGCCAGCCACCAGCGCGGCTTCGCCCTGATGAGCATGCGCTCGCGATCCATCACGCGCCTCTACCTGCAGTGCGCCGCCGAAGAAAACCTGGCCGAATGGCCGGACGGCCGCATCTGGGAAGAACTGGAGACGCGATTCGCCACCCGCGAAGGCTTCCGCCTCGACTTTCGCCTCAACCGGGGCCCGATCCTGCAAAAGGGCGTGACCGCGATGCGGAGCTTCGTGGTGGAGCCCATGCAATACGGACGCCTGTTTCTGGCCGGCGACGCGGCGCACATCGTCCCTCCTACCGGCGCCAAGGGCCTTAACCTGGCGGTGGCCGACGTGGCGGCGCTCGCTCGCGCCCTGGCCCATTTCGCGAAGACCGCGGATCGCAGTCTGCTCGACCGCTACTCCGAAACCTGTCTGCGGCGTGTCTGGCGTGTTCAGCGATTTTCCTGGTGGATGACCTCGATGCTGCATCGCTTGAGCGAGCACGACGATTTCGACCGCCGCCGCCAGTTGGCGGAGCTCCGGCAGGTGACCGAATCGCGAGCCGCCGCGACCCACTTCGCGGAAAACTACGCGGGCTTGCCTCTGCTCTGAAAGGTTCCACTTATGGCGCAGCGGCTTCGCTTGCGTGCTCTGGCGAGCCGCTCAGGAACCACCGCAGACCGATCGCTGGTGGCTGGGGCGAAGCACCGCAACAAGCACTCTGACGCCCCGGCGACGAGACACTCGAGATACTGCGCGGGAACCTGCGCGGGAAACTGGCGGCCCAAAGCGGTCCCAATGCGATTTTGGCCGAAATGCGGCGGAATGCGGAATACCGGGGATCGGCTGAAGACGACCCCGTTTCCGGACGGGTATTGGCTGGATGTTGCGCGCAATACGGTCCACCCCGAAACGCGGCTGCAGATCGACAAGAACGATCCGAACTGGACACAGTATTAGGCGGCGCGCCGGCAGTGACAGCCGATGCGGCGCATGACGCCATCCCGCACGGCAGGTGCAAGCGCCGCTGTCACCGTATCGTCGAGAATCGATCCGCAATGGTTACTGTCACCTTACTCGCCAATCAAAGGCCGCTTCCGTTCGAGTTACCGTCCGCCGCGCTGCACAATCCCGGTGAGCACAAGATCCGCCACCGACTCGGCGTACTTCCGCGCGGGGGGCTCGTTCTTCACCAGAAAACGATAATACAGAGGCCCGTACAACGCATCCAGCACGAGGTCCAGGTCCACATCTTTTCTCAGTTGACCGTGCGCCTGCTTTCGCCGCAGCAGCTTCTTCGCTTCTTTTCTGCGAGGGGCGCTCCAGATGGACCGAAAGGCGGCGGCCACATCCGGATCGCTGCGCGCCGCTACAATGAACGACCGCAGCATCTTTCCCTTGCTGCCGGATAACACACGCGCGAAGTTCCGGGCCTGCGTCCGCAGGTCGTCCCGCAGCGACGCCGTATCCGGAAACGGCAATTCCGGCGTCACCGCTTCGCGGAAGGCTTCAATCACCACGGCCGCCTTGTTCGGCCACCATCGATAGACCGTGGCCTTGCCGGCGCCGGCGCGTTCGGCGATGGCCTCGGCCGTAACCTGCGCAAAAGCAGTTTCCTCCATCAACTCCAGCGCCGCTTTGAGAATGCGCTGGCGCGCCACTTCGTCTCGCGGACGTCCGCGCGTTCTCAGAGGCGCGGCTTTTTGCGGCTTGCTCATACCGTGCGACAATCGATAAAGGAATTTCGAAACTTGTGCGTCTCTTATTTCAGCACAAGCAGAAGTTCTCAAAGCGGTCCGGGTAAGGCGAGCTTCCGCAAGCCTCGTTTCGGATGCGCGTTACCTGGGAGCAGCATCGGATGTGGATTGTTCGAATTGCGCTGGCGCGCCCGTACACATTTGTGGTTCTGGCGCTGCTGATTCTGATTCTCAGCCCGGTAATCATTCTTCGCACCCCCACCGACATCTTCCCCAACATCGATATTCCCGTCATCGCCGCGGCCTTCAACTACACGGGATTGAACGCGGAAGAGATGGAAGAACGCATCACGTCCATCTATGAGCGTTCGCTCACCACTACCGTCAACGACATCGAGCATATTGAATCGCAGTCGATTGACGGGCGCTCCATAATCAAGGTGTTCTTTCAACCCACCGCGAACGTCGATTCCGCGGTGGCGCAGGTCGGAGCGATTTCGTCAGGCGTGCTCAAGCAACTGCCGCCCGGCACCACGGCGCCATTCATTCTCACGTATAACGCGTCCAGCGTTCCCATCATGCAACTCGGGCTTTCCGGCAAGGGACTTTCCGAGGAGCAGCTCTTCGACTACGGCGTGAACTTCATCCGCACCCGTCTGGTGACCATTCCCGGCTGCGCCATCCCTTACCCTTACGGGGGCAAGCAGCGCCAGATCATGGTCGATATCGACCCGGCGCAGCTTCAGTCCAAGGGGCTTTCGCCCGCCGATGTCACCAATGCGATCGGCAACCAGAACCTGATTATTCCCGCCGGAACGTCGAAAATCGGGCAGTTCGAATACGATGTGGATTTGAACGCCAGCCCCAAAACCGTCGAGGCGTTCAACGATTTCCCCATCAAGGTGGTCAACGGCTCGCCCGTCTACATCCGCGACATCGGCCATGTCCGCGACGGCTATGCGCCGCAAACCAATATCGTCCGCCAGGATGCCGGCCGCGCCGTGCTCCTCACCGTTCTCAAGGCGGGTAATGCGTCCACGCTTGCGGTGGTGGATGGCGTCCGCAAGCTGCTGCCGGTGGTGGCGGCCACGCTGCCGCCCGAGATGAAGATTCAGCCGCTGGGCGATCAATCCATTTTCGTCCGTGCGTCCATCAACGGCGTGATTCGCGAAGCGGTGATTGCCGCCTGCCTGACGGGGCTCATGATCCTGCTGTTTCTGGGCAGTTGGCGAAGCACTGTAATCATTGCCGTATCCATTCCGCTCTCGATTCTCACTTCCGTGCTGGTCCTCAGCGCCCTGCACGAGACCATCAACATCATGACCTTGGGCGGCCTCGCGCTGGCGGTGGGCATTCTGGTGGACGATGCCACGGTGGAAATCGAGAACGTCAACCGTAACCTGGACGAGGGGAAAGAAACCCGGCAGGCGATTCTCGACGGCGCGCAGCAGATTGCCGTCCCAGCGCTGGTTTCCACGCTCTGCATCTGTATCGTGTTCCTGCCCATGTTCTTCCTCAGCGGCGTGGCGCGCTACCTGTTTGTGCCGCTTGCGGAGGCCGTGGTCTTCGCCATGCTCGCTTCGTATGGCCTCTCGCGGACCCTGGTCCCGACGCTCGCGCTATACCTGCTGAAGGTCAACCATCCCGGCCCGAGCCGCAATCCATTCGTGATTTTCCAGCGCGCCTTTGAACGCGGATTCGAGCGGTTGCGGGACGTCTACCAGGGCCTGCTGGCGATGCTGGTCTACCGCCGCGTCATATTCGTGCCACTCTTCCTGTTGGTCTGCCTTTCGGCTTTCCTGCTTTACCCATGGCTGGGCCAGGATTTCTTTCCCACGTCGGACACCGGCCAGTTCAAGCTGCACATGCGGACGAAGACCGGAACCCGCATCGAGGAAACTGCGCGCGTCTGCGACCTGGTGGAGCAAGCCATCCGCCGCCAGATTCCGAAGGACCAGGTAGCGAGCGTCCTCGATGAGATCGGCCTCCCCTATAGCAGCATCAACACCATCTACAGCAACTCCGCGCCGATCGGTTCGGCCGACGCCGATATCTTCGTGTCGCTCAACGAAAACCACCGGCCCACCGAGGAATATGTGCGCGTGCTCCGCGCCTCGTTACCGAAGGAGTTTCCAGGCGCGGAGTTTTATTTCCTGCCCGACGACATCGTGAGCCAGATTCTGAATTTCGGTTTGCCGGCCCCGATCGACGTTCAGGTGGCGGGCAAGAACGTGGAAGCGAACCGCGATTTGGCGGACCGGATCATGGACCAGATGCGCCGCGTCCCCGGAATCGCCGATCTGCGAATCCAGCAGTTGTTCGACGAGCCCAAGATTCACGTTTTGACGGACCGCATCAAGGCGGCGCAGAGCGGATTTACGCAAAACGACGTTGCCCAGAGCCTTCTGATTGCGCTCAGCGGCAGTTTTCAAACGCAGCCCACTTTTTGGCTCAGTCCGGAAAACGGCGTCAGTTATAACGTAGTGACGCAAGCGCCGCAGTATCGCGTGCAGTCCTTGCCGGATCTCCGCAACCTGCCGCTCACTTCGCAGCGCGCCGGCAACCCCGAGATTCTCAACGATGTGACGTCCATCGCGCGCGGCGCCGGCATGGCCGCGATCAACCATTACGATATCCAGCGCGTCGTCGATATTTACGCCGCCGTGGACGGGCGCGACCTGGGAGGCGCGGGCGCCGAAGTGGAGCGCATCGCCGACGCCAATCGAAAGTATCTGCCGCGCGGTTCGCAAATGATCGTCCGCGGGCAGTTGGAGACCATGCGCACGTCGTTTATCGGCCTGCTGGGCGGATTGATATTCTCGGTAGTCCTGGTCTATTTGCTGATCGTGGTGAATTTTCAATCGTGGCTCGATCCGTTCATCATCATCACGGCTTTGCCCGCGGCGCTGGCGGGAATCGTCCTGATCCTATTCATTACCCACACCACGCTGAGCGTTCCTGCGATGATGGGGGCGATCATGTGCATGGGCGTGGCTACGGCGAACAGCATCCTGGTAGTGAGCTTCGCCAAGGAGAAGCTGATTCAATACGGCGACCCGGTGCGCGCCGCTTTGTCCGCCGGTGGAACGCGCTTCCGCCCGGTGATTATGACCGCCCTGGCGATGATTATCGGCATGGTCCCCATGGCGCTCGGCATGGGCGAAGGCGGCGAACAGAACGCACCTCTGGGCCGGGCCGTGATTGGCGGGTTGCTGGTGGCAACCGTGGCCACTCTCGTCTTTGTTCCAGCGGTCTTCAGCCTGCTGCATAGCCATCGTGAAGGGCTGGAAAATGGCGCCGGCCGCCCGGTGGAACCGTAAGCATGGCAAACCCGGAAACCACCAAACCGAATCCCGAGGGCGAAATACCAACGGAGGGTCCGCCACGCCTGTCCGCCGGCTTTCGAATCGGGCTGACCCTCCTGCTGGCCGTCGCGGCGATCGGTCTCTGCTACGTCGTCTACACCGGAATCGAGTCTCGGGTTAGAGCGCAAGCCGATTTGCAGCGGACGACTCTCGATGGAGCGGTCCCCACGGTGGCCGTGATCCATCCAAAACTGGAAGCGCGCGCCGAGGAAGTCGCGCTTCCCGGCAACGTCCAGGCATTCGTTGCCACTCCGATCTTTGCGCGCACCAGCGGCTACCTGAAGAATTGGTATTTCGATATCGGAGCGCATGTCAAGGCGGGGCAACTGCTGGTGGAAATCGAGACTCCCGAAATCGACCGGCAACTGGACCAGGCTCGCGCCGATCTGGCCACCGCGCAGGCCAATTACGACCTCTCGAAGACCACGGCGGACCGTTACCAAAGTCTGCTGAAAACCGATTCGGTGGCCCGGCAGGACGTGGAAGACCGCGTGGGCGACCTTCACGCCAAGAAGGCCATGATGGATTCCGCCAGTTTCAACATGCGGCGCCTGGAAGAGACGCAGCGCTTTCAGAAGATTTACGCCCCGTTTGACGGCGTGATTACGGCGCGCAATACCGATATCGGAGCGCTCATCGATGCCGGCGCCAATGCTCCGGGGAAGGAACTTTTCGACATCGCGGCCACCAGCCAACTGCGCGTGTATATCAACGTGCCGCAGACTTACTCGCGCGCCGCCACGCCCGGGAGTATGGCGGACCTGACGCTGGCGGAATTGCCGAGCCGGCATTTCTTCGGCAAGATTGCGCGCACGGCCGATTCGATCGACCCCGCGTCCCGTACGCTCCTGACCGAAGTGGATGTGCCCAACGCCACCGGCGAGCTGCTGCCCGGCGCTTTCGTAACGGTGCACTTGAAACTGGCGGCCCATTCCACGGCCGTGGTTCTGCCCGTGAATACGTTGATCTTTCGAGCGGAAGGAATGCGCGTGGCGGTGGTTAAAGATGGCAAAGCCGTGCTTGAACCCATTACTATCGGCCGCGATTTTGGGACCGAGGTGGAAGTGGTCGCCGGCGTCGACAAAAACGATAACGTGATAGAAAATCCGTCCGACTCGCTCACGTCGGGCGCAGCGGTGCACGTGGCGGAACCGCCGGCTGGGGCAAATGGGGCAAACCAGGGAGCCAAACAGTAAATGCGATTGCGAGGCGCCCTCATCATCGCGGCGGCTGCGCTGCTTGCGGGCTGCAATGTGGGTCCAAGGTACGCCAGACCTTCCGTGCCCGCCGCGCCGGCTTATAAAGAGAAGCCGCCGGCGGAATTCAAAGAGAGCAACGGCTGGCAGCAGGCGCAACCGGGCGACGACAAGATCCGCGCCGATTGGTGGGGCATTTTCGGCAGCGCCGAGCTGAACGCGCTGGAAGAGCAGGTCAACCCGTCCAACCAGACGCTGAAGGCCGCCGAAGCGCGCTTTCGAGAGGCCCGCGCGCTGATCCAACTCAACCGCTCGAACCTGTATCCTACAATCTCGACCGCCCCGGCCATCACTGCCAATCGCAGCTCCAGCAACTCGATTGACGCTTCAACCCCGCGACAATATGGCAATTTCATATTGCCCATCGATCTGAATTACGAACTCGACGCCTGGGGCCGCATCCACCGCTCCATCGCCGCCGCGCGCGAGGAAACTCAGGCTACCGCCGCCGATCTCGAGACAATGCGATTGAGCGTACACGCAGAACTCGCCGTGGACTATTTTGAATTGCGCAGCCTGGATGCGCAGAAGCAGTTGCTCGACCGGACTCTGGCCGCTTACCAGAAGGCGCTCGATCTGACGCAAAACCGTTTCGATGGCGGACTCGCTTCCCGGGCCGAAGTAGCGCAGGCGCGCACGCAACTCGAAACCACCCGAGCCCTCGACATCGGCGAGGGCGTGGACCGCGCGCAGTTTGAGCACGCCATCGCCGTACTGACGGGCCGCACGCCGGAAACGCTCAGCCTGCCGGCGGCGCCGCTCAACTCCACGCCTCCGGTTATTCCCATTGGCATTCCCTCTATATTGCTGGAGCGCCGCCCCGACATCGCCGCTGCCGAACGGCGGGTTGCCGAAGCCAACGAGCAGATCGGAATCGCGCAGGCGGCCTTCTTCCCGAATCTGCTGATCACGGCGACCGGGGGATTGCAAAGCGAAACGTTCGTCAACTGGCTCACCTGGCCCAGCCGGTTCTGGGCGGTTGGTCCGAGTATGCTCCAAACCATCTTCGATGGCGGACGGCGCCGGGCCCAGGCGGATTCGGCCACGGCCGGCTACGATGAAACCGTCGCGAACTACCAGCAGGCCGCGCTCAGCGCGTTCCAGCAGGTGGAAGATAATCTTTCCACGTTGCGCATTCTTTCGGAACAGTCCAAGGCGCAGCGCGTTGCGGTTGAAGCCGCCCAGCAATCGCTGGAACTTTCGCTCAACCGGTATCAAGGGGGGCTGGTGACATATCTGGAAGTGGTTTCCGCCCAAACCATCGCTCTGCAGAATGAGTCGACGGAGGTGGACTTGCTGCGGCGCCGCATGGACGCCAGCGTGCTGCTGATTAAGGCGCTCGGCGGCGGCTGGGACGTTTCGAAACTGCCTACGAGTTAGACCGGCAAGCCAGCGCATGTGTTTTTGCGATCGCGGCGACCGCCATGGGCGCCTAAATCTTTTCGGAACATCTGCGGGACATTTTCGGAAGATCGGCATTGCCTGAAAGTTTCGTCAAATTACAGGGTCGCGTCGATTACATTACAGATTTGGTGAGGACTTCTTGAAAATCGCCTGCAAAGCGGCATCGATCGCTTCCATCGGNNGGGGTTTTCGGATTTTGACGGAACGATACCAAATTCTCGGAACTGGGTTTGGATTGTTCGGGTTGCGGGGGTTCGGCGGGGGTTTGGGGCTCGGTTTCGGATTGTGAGCTTCGCAGGGCATGGCCCCGCGCCACTTGGGCTTGGAGTTCTTTGAGGGCGCGGTGATAGATGCGCTCGCAGGAATTGGCGACCCGTTGGAGGCGCTCGAATTGGCCGGAGGCGGTGGCGAAGGCGTCGCCCGAGGAGCAGGCCGGGGCTTCGCTATTTTCCGCCAGGAAAGTGTTGGTGGCGTGCTCCCAGAGCTCGGCTTCGACGCGGCGAATGCGGCGGAGGCGCCATTCGTTGTGCACGAGCGTGTCGACGAGGAAACGCTGGCCGGAATCGGCGGGGCTGTGATGTTCGTGGTATTCGGCGGCGAGAAAGGCGAGATCTTCGGCGGATTCGTCGAACATGATTTGGGTTATGGCGAAGATGCCGTGCTTCAGGGCGTTGTAGGGGGATGCTTTTCCTGTGGAAGTGCGCGGTCCGGTAGATTTTTGCGAATTCATGCGATTCGCCGCGGTCTGTTTGGGTGTTGGCATAATGCCTCTCTCGATTTAAGGGTAGCAGGGGTGGTGGTAATATTTCTCCAGGTTAATTTGATAAGTTATTTGGAATGATTGAGTTAGCGATTTTTGAAGTCTTGTGACCATGGTTCTTGGGCACCTCAGAATTGGCGAAAAGGAGGGTTGAGCCGCAAATGGACACGAATATGGATCGGAATCCGCCACAGCCGGGCCGGGCTTTATGCGCGGAGCGCACCCGGCCTTAATTGGAGTATTCGGAGCGCGTGCCTGAACCTTTGGGCCTCGCGCGTAGATTAATCCTAGCTGTTGTGATCCCGGGGGGCGTTTTTGCTGTGTGATTTGGCCGTGCGCGATTCGGCTATGTGAGTTTTGACCCCTGGATCGCCCAACTTTTTGGTTTCGGACTGATTGGTTTAGATCGAAGAGGAAGACTTTGCCGACGTTTAATCAACTTGTGCGTAATGGGCGCAAGCCGCCAGCCTGGAAAACTTCTAGCGCTCCACGAAGGCATTGAGCGCATTATTTGAAGTGCTCGGGTTACGATATCATTCGGATTGTGATGTCCACCAGACTTTCGCCGCGCTCAATCCGTCTCCAAATTTCTTTCCGGTAGGCAGTGTGATGTTCTAGGTTGGACGGTACGATGACGCTGCATGTCAGCGTAGGCCTGCGCTTTGCACCTTCGGGTTTGGGCAAATTATCTACCAACCGGAGAAAAATGCGCCGCCAGCCGCCACCAAGTTCCTGCTTCCCCGTAATCTCTGACCTGTAGTCGTTGTGGACCGCCCCGGCCAGACCGCAGACGGTGTGTTCAACTGGGTCAATTGCTACCAACATTAAAACCTCCTGTGGACTCAAGGATACCAAATCTGGATTCCCTTCTTGACTCAGGTTCAAAGCGCGTGGCCGGGTATGCCCAATAGTACGACCGCGCCTGCATAAAGGACGTGTGACACGGATACGGATCGGAATTCGCGGCAGCCAGGCCCGGCCCGACGCGCGGAGGGCACGGCCTTCGTGGCAGTATGCGGAGCGCGTGCCTTGAACCTTTGGACCACGCGAGTAGTGAATGCCGCTACTTGTGACGGAGCACGAGATAGAGGTAATACGGAGGGTCGCCGTAGTTGCCGCCGCCACCTGCGATTCTGTTTTTCGTGATCTCTTGGTTGTGGTCGATGAGGTCGCGTTCCACCTGTGAAACGGAATCAAGCGACGAGCTTTTGTAGAGTACGATCATTTCGCCGTAGTCCGCCGAGTAGCCGTTCGAGAACCTTCTGCGCGGATCGTTCGTAATCCCGATTTTGAATCTGCGTACAACCTCTTTTCGAGTGTACGCACTCACTCTCCGTCGCAGCGTGATTGCGACCGTGGAGGGCCTGCCCGTCTCGAAGTCGAAAAGTACCGCGTCTGCGGTCATGGTGCCTTTGGTATGCCGGGAGATTCCGCCTTTCGCCGATCAGGCTATCGCGGCCCTGCTTCAGGTGCTCAGCTATGAGGTTACCAAGAAACGGCCGGGCTGGGTGCGCTCTACTGCTGAACGGTCACTACGCCGGTATTCTCGCTAGCCACCCCCGCAACCTGAACAGTGGCTGTTTGATCGCCGTTCGCCACGGCTGGAACCACAACGTTGAGTTGGTACAAACCGGGCGATACTAGACCTGCGTATTGTACGATTGCGGATTGGCCGCCGATACTTACACTGACCGGATCTGTCATTGATGCTGGTGAGGTAACGATCTGGCCTGCTGGGATCACCGGAGATGTGTCGCCGCCAAGACCTGTCATGTAAAGCAGGATAGTCTCCCCTGGTGATGCGGGGCGGCTCGCCGCACCCGGAATGAACCCGACAGGCCCAACTAGTGTGCCATCGGAGTGAATTGCTGCGACATGCGTCGAATCCGACATGAACATTGCGGGTGCGATATGGCGCTCCAGAGCTGTCGCAGTGGCGGAGCCGTTCGGCGTCGTGACAGTCACCTGAACGTTTTGATCGGCCGCCAAGCTGTCGGACGGCGCTTGAACGTTGAGCTGCCCTGGGCTGATGTAGTACACGAAAGCAGGGTGATTGTTGATAGTCACGCTGACGCCATCAAGAGCGGTCGGAAGTTGGCCGTTCACGATATCGCTGCCGGTCCAAGTTCGGGAGGTTGCCGAGAGGTTCTTCCCCGTGATTGTCACCCAACCTATCGGCGCGAAGCCGGGAAGGAAGCTGGCGGCATTAACCACGGATACGATGGCTGGCGTCAATGGCGCGCTGGTAACCGTTAACGTCACGCTGAGCGTTTGGGACGCAATGCCGGGGCTGGAAATCGTGATTGTTCCGTTGAGCGCGCCGGCTATCAGGCCGAGTGGATTCATGGAGACCGATAGTGTGGAAGACGTTGATCCGTAGGCCGGAGAAACGGTGAGCCAAGAAGCGCTCGATGAAGCCGTCCAAGCGAGCGTACCACCGCCATTGTTGATCGACACGCCTTGTGCAGCAGGAGTTGCAGATCCCATCGCATAGTTGAACATGAGCGTTTGGGGCGAGACTGCAAGTACAGCTGAGGCCGGGGCCACCGTCAGCGTAACCGTGACCGATACGGAGCTATTGGACGCGCCAGCCGCCGAGACTTGGACGCTGCCCGTGTACGTGCCGGCGCTCAGGCCCGCAGGCGAGACGAGCACGGAAGGAGTTGACGGAGCTATGCCGGATGCCGGTGCTACGGATAGCCACGACGCGCTGGTAGTAGCACTCCAGTTGAGCGCACCGCCGCCATTGTTTGTAAGCTGAATCGATTGCGCGGCTGGAACCGTGCCGCCCTCCGTATAGGAGAATCGCAGGCTTGTGGGCGCAACCACGATGGTGGAAGCCGGAGCCGCCGCCATGATGTTGATGGAATCCCATGCCGACGACGATAGTTCCACGTAGATTGTGACCAAACCGGGTATAGTCAAGCTGGGCATGGTCGCGGGCAGGAAGGATGCTGAAATCGCCTGATTGGTCCACGAAGACACCGGCAGAAGATAGCCGGTTGCGGAGCCAGGAGGAACGGCAAGCACTTGACAGCCCGAGCACTGCTGCCCAAAGCCCAAGCCGCTGATTGTGATCGTACCACCCGATTGCACAATACGGCCGGGAAGGCTTGAGATGGCCAAAGACCGTACGCTGAAAATGACGGGGCCCTGCTTAAAGAATGTCGCTATACCGCCGCCCGCCGTGGCTGTCAAAGCCCCCGCGAGCGTTTCGTTAGCACCGCTCCAAACCGCAAGATCATAGGTGTTGGCCGGTACCCACTCGTTGTAAAACAGGCTTGCGACCGAGTTGCTGGGCCCGGCCTTCAAGGTCAGGCTCGCATTCGCCGCGCTTATGGAACTCAGATCAGCGTAGTATTGATTGCCTGCATTTTTGCTAGCAAGTAACAAACCGCCGCTCACGGATAAGTACGGGTCCTGGCTTGGGGACGTTCCGATCGTCTCCCAGGCTGTGGTATTCGCAAGAAAAGACTGGACAATTTGAAATGTAGGGTGCGAAGCGCTGTCAATGAATGCGATTCCCGGATCGTAACAACCAGTGAGCACAGCCTCCGCCAAACTAAACGTCATATGGCAGTAGTCAACTATGCGAGTCCGCACGTCCGGTTCCGCGAATCGAAGTGAGGCACTCGTCGACGAAACGATTCCGTCGCCTTTGCTGCCCAGGACCGCGTCTCCAACGATTGCAAGTGCGTCCGTGCCCCGAAGATCATCTCCAAATTGGTTCCACGTTGCGAGATCAAATAGAAACTGGCTTCCGAGCGCCATCTCGTCGGTCTGTGGGTTCCCGAGAAAGAGATCATTTGCAACGCCAGCCTGGTAAGATCCAAGGTGCGGCGTGGCGATAAAGATCGCTTTTCGGACGTTTGGATTGTTTGGCGGGTTAAATACACCCTGCGGTATTTGCTTCCCAGATAGATATGACCGTACAATCAGGCCGCCCATGCTATGAGCGATCAGGTCAACCTGGAGTACCGGCGCTCCATTGTCGTATTTAATGGAGCCTATAGCTTGGGCAAGGTCGCTGCCGAGTGTCTCGATGAGACAGGTTGGGCAAACAGTACAGTTGTCAAACCAGTACACCACTGGAACGCCGTCGTTTTCTGTGAGATAGTCCGCCAGATTGCCGAAGGTTTCCGATGCAGGTGAGGGCGAACAAGTACTGCCTTGCCAGCCATTCAGCAGTATCACGGGCGGTTGCGTTGCGTTCGCAGGCACGAGTGTTAGCGCATCGACCGTAATGCTCAGGGTCGCGTCCCGCCTCTCGCCTGCTTCAGTAGTGGCCGATAGGGCCAGAGTGTATTCGCCGGGTTTCATTGCGAGGGAAACGGCGACCAAGATTTGATCTCTGGCCCGATTCGGCCCGACCACGATCCCGCGCTCGTCCTTTCCCGCAATCTCGACATGGCGAGTCTTGGCGTGCAACAGGAAATCTAGCGTCTCGGGTGCCACATCAACCTTGGTGGATTCCCCTGCTCGCAGCCGGTATCGAGTCTGATAAACCGTGAGCGGTCGGACGAGGTTCCCCTGGCTTACCCGGCCCGCCGCGGTGGAGTCGACTTGCCCCAAAAGCAAAGCCGGAGCGAGGCCGAGAATCAGCAGCAATAGGCAAAATGGATGGCACATTCTCTTGACCTTCACTTGAGCGGGATTACCCCAGTCGATATTAGACCGCGCCGTCTAGCATCGGTACAATATGCCATTCGTTAGCCGCTATGGCCCGCCCTGAGTTAACGGCTGTAGAGCTGCCAAGCCATGGCGCTATAGGGCAATCGGGCGAATAAGCCTCTTTTAAGCGCGTAGGGGTTTGGGCGGAGACGCCAACCGGGACATTCGGAAACGCCGGGGGACTGCGCATATCTTACTATTCGCCGATGCCATTATGTGAGGGAAAATGAGGTAGTGGGTCAACTTCAAAATTTCTTCCAGTTGACGGCTTTCGTTCGATTCGGGAGCTTGCGGCCTAGAGTGAGATGATAGAATAGAAAAGCCTGAGCCGAAAGGAGCGAATGCGATGTACTTAAGTAATGGCGAATGGCCGGCCATGCAGCAGGAGCCGCAACCACAGAACGACGTGTCGGCCGTGTTTTTCTCAGCCATTCTCAATGGCGGGGGAACCGTTTTGGGAACTGCCATCGTAACCGGCTTCTTGCAATGGTTAGCGCAATGGTTTTCAGAGCCTCCTAGGCGACGCCCGACACGGAGGGTAAGCCGTGCTCGAATAGCAAGGCGTAACCGCTGTTGACTAGAGTAGGATATTTTAAATACCGTGGCTCCGCCATTCCTCCAATAATTTCTTGATCGAAGGCCGTCGCGCGGGATGTGGGCTAAGTATGCCGTCTCCGCTTGTCTCTACAAGTCGTGTCTTTACCAACGGCGCGATGATTTGCGCAACATCCATACCGAAACCTTGCTGTTTCAGCAGATGGCATAGCGTATCAGGTGAAGCCGTTGTTAGCTTATACAAAAGATCAAAGGCGTGCTGCTGTGCCCACTTCAAGCTATCGAACTCATTTTTGAGCGAATTATATTCACGTATTTCTGGCGATGGTTCGGGCCACGATAGTATCTCTGGATCTTCAGGAAGCGCCATACGGTGTTGACGGTTAAACCACCAAGCCAGCACAACCAGGATCATGCCAGCTGTATACAATCCTATGACGATAGCCCACGCAAGAGGTACACCAGTTAATCGCCCTAAACCGAACGCGCTGCCGCCCATCAACAATACCGCCGTCCGTATGAGCCAATCCACAACGGGCGCGCCCGTAATCTGCCAGGCCGTGTGTTCGATAGACTTTTTGACGTAACGATGCGTCCCTTCAGTCTATACGAAAGCGTTTCGGTATGGCAGCACGCCGTGCGCTCAAGTCGCTCTGCAATGCAAAGTACTTTCATTCAATTTGACCCACTCCCGGGAATGAAATCATGAGCGGAATCCAGTTTGTCACCGATGGGAAAGGCCGCAAGGTGGGCGTTCTAATCGGCCTGAAAAAACACTGGGCCATCTGGGAGGACTTCTGGGATGGTCTGGTGTCTGAATCGCGCCGGAAGGAAAAGGGCATTCCTTATGAGCAATACCGGGCGAGCCGCCTAAAGCGAACCCGCCCAGGTGGTTAAATACTTCCTCGAAATCAAGCGGTCGGCGCAAAAGGAATTGGATGCGCTCGACGAGACGCTGTTCACCCGGATAGATCGCAAGATTCTGGCGCTAGCGGACAACCCGCGGCCGGCGGGATGCAAAAAGCTGAAAGGCCTACAAAGATCATCAGCGCATTCGGGCAGGCGATTGGCGGGTGCTGTACATCATCGACGACACGGCGAAGCTCATCAACATCACGCGCATTGCACACCGGCGCGACGTCTATGAATGACCGCAGCACATATTCAGCCGGCGTCCCGCCGGAAAAAATGCGAGGAAACCGCACTTGCACACCACGGCGCCCTTCGTGTATGATTATAAAGTTTCGCGAGTTCAGCTTTCTGCTCCTGTGCTACCACTTGTCCGCGGCTTGGGCGAGTCCGTCCGGGGGTGAGGTCCCGAGGTTCCTGCGGTTGCGCCGTTGGGGCATGGACCTGTCCTAAAAGCAGATTAATCCTCGCTGTTGTGATCCTAGGGGCGTTTTTGCTGTGTGATTTGGCCGTGCGTGATTCGGCTGTGTGAGTTTTAACGGCGCGTGTTTTAACCCCAGGATTGCCCAACTTTTGGTTTCGGACTGATTGGTTTAGATCGAAGAGGAAGATTTTGCCGACGTTTAATCAACTTGTGCGTAATGGGCGCAAGCCGCCAGCCTGGAAAACTTCCAGTCCGGCGCTGGAAAGCTGCCCGCAGAAGCGCGGCGTTTGTACGCGCGTGTACACTTCTACTCCCAAGAAGCCGAATTCGGCGCTGCGGAAGGTGGCGCGCGTGCGGCTGACCAACGGAATCGAAGTCACAACCTATATACCGGGCGTCGGCCACAACCTGCAGGAGCACTCGATCGTGCTGATCCGCGGAGGCCGCGTGAAGGATCTGCCGGGCGTCCGTTACCACGTCATCCGCGGCGCGCTCGATACCGCGGGCGTCGCCAACCGTAAACAGGGAAGGTCGAAGTATGGGGCCAAGCGGCCCAAATCGTAGGTACGTATGCCACGCAGACGCAGAGCCGTAATTCGTGAAATAGCGCCGGACCCGGTTTACAACTCCTCGCTGGTGGAGAAGTTCGTGAACTCCATGATGTGGGACGGCAAGAAGAATACCGCGCAGGGCATTTTCTATGAAGCCATGGATAAGCTCAAGGAGCGCACCAGCGACGATCCGCTGAAGGCCTTCAAGAAAGCCGTGGAGAACGCCAAGCCGCTGCTCGAAGTGAAGACGCGGCGCGTGGGCGGCGCCAACTATCAGGTGCCCATCGAGGTGCCGCAGAATCGCCGGACTTCGCTGGCCATGCGCTGGATCATCACCCAGGCGCGCGGACGGGCGGAAAAGGGCATGGCCGAAAAGCTGGCCAACGAGTTGAACGACGCCGCCAATCTGAGGGGCGGCGCGATTAAGAAAAGGGACGACGTACACCGCATGGCCGAGGCGAATAAAGCCTTCGCGCACTACCGGTGGTAGGGGAAGAGGAAGTCAGGAGTCAGGAGTCAGAATGGTGGTCACGGCGCGTTCGAGGCTGTCTCCTGACTTCTGTCTCCTGACTCCCCAGGATTTATAGAGTTTTTATGGCAAGAACCACACCGCTCGAGATGATGAGAAATATCGGCATCGCTGCGCATATCGATGCCGGTAAAACCACCACCACGGAGCGGATTTTGTATTACACGGGCCGTACCCACAAGTTGGGCGAAGTTCATGAGGGCACGGCCACCATGGACTGGATGGAGCAGGAGCAGGAGCGCGGCATTACGATTACCTCCGCGGCCACCACCTGCGAATGGCGCGATATTCAGATCAACATCATCGATACGCCCGGCCACGTGGATTTCACCGCCGAGGTGGAGCGCAGCCTGCGCGTGCTCGATGGCGCAGTGGCGGTTTTCGACGCCGTCGCGGGCGTGCAGCCGCAGTCGGAGACAGTCTGGCGGCAGGCCGATAAATACAGCGTTCCGCGCATCTGCTTCATCAATAAGATGGATCGCGTGGGCGCCGATTTCTACCACTCGGTGGAGACCATTGTGGACCGGCTGAAGTGCCGTCCGGTGCCGATCCAGATACCCATCGGCGCGGAAGAGAAGTTCCTGGGCGTTGTCGACCTGGTGGATATGAAGGGCGTCGTGTGGCGCGACGAGACCCTGGGCTCCACGTACGACGTAGTCGAAATCCCGGCGGACCTGCTCGAGAAGGCCAAGGAATACCGCGCCCACTTGATCGAGGCCGTCTCGGAATTCGACGACAAACTATTTGGAAAGTTCATCGACGGCGAGGCGATCTCGACCGACGAGCTTCGCGCCGGTATTCGCAAGGCCACCATCGCGATGAAGATCTTCCCGGTGATTTGCGGCACGGCGTTCAAGAACAAGGGCATTCAGACCATGCTCGACGCGGTGGTGGATTACCTGCCTTCGCCGCTCGACATTCCGCCGGTGGAAGGTCACGACGTGGACGATCCCGAGAAAATCGTGATCCGCCATGCCTCCGATAAGGAGCCGTTTTCGGCGCTGGTTTTCAAGATCATGACCGACCCGTACGTGGGTCAACTGGCGTTCTTCCGGGTGTATTCCGGGATGCTGAAATCGGGCGAATCGGTATACAACGTGGCCAAGCAGCGCAAGGAGCGCATCGGGCGTCTGCTGCGCATGCACGCCAATAAGCGCGAAGATATCCAGGAAATTCTCTCGGGCGATATTTGCGCGGCGGTGGGCCTGAAAACCGTTTCCACCGGCGACACCATCTGCGACGATGAAAGCCCGGTGGTTTTGGAATCGATCGACTTCCCCATACCGGTGATTCAACTGGCGGTGGAGCCGAAGACCAAGGCCGACCAGGAAAAGCTGGGGATGGCGATTCAGAAGCTGGCGCAGGAAGATCCTACGTTCCGCGTCAACACCGATCCCGAGACCGGCCAGACCATTCTTTCGGGAATGGGCGAGCTGCACCTGGAGATCATCGTGGATCGCATGATGCGCGAATTCGGCGTGGGCGCCAACGTCGGCAAGCCGCAGGTGGCGTATCGCGAAACCATTCGCAAGCACGCCGAAGCCGAGGGCCGGCACATCAAGCAGACCGGCGGCCACGGCCAATACGGGCACGTCAAGATCAGAGTGGAGCCATTTCCGGGCGGCGGATTCGAATTTATCGACGATGTCACCGGCGGACGCATCCCCAAGGAATATATCAAACCCACCGAAGCCGGCATCAAGGAAGCGCTCGAGAACGGCATTCTCGCGGGCTATCCCATGTCCGACGTGAAAGTAACTCTGTACGACGGCAGCTACCACGACGTGGACTCCTCGGAAATGGCCTTCAAAATCGCCGGTTCCATGGCGATCAAAGAGGCTGTCAGGCGCGCCAAACCGGTGCTGCTTGAGCCGATTATGGCGGTGGAAGTGGTGGTCCCCGACGAGTATAACGGCACCGTGATGGGCGATTTGAATTCGCGCCGCGGCCGCATTGAGGGCATGGACCTCCGCGGCACCACGCAGATTATCAAGGCCTTCGTGCCGCTGTCGGAAATGTTCGGCTATGCGACCGATATTCGCTCGCGAACGCAGGGCCGCGGCAGCTTCACCATGCATTTTGGAAGATACGAGGAAGTTCCCAGCGCGCTCGCCGAGGAAATCGTGAGCAAGGTCCAGGGCAAGCCCGTACTTCCTTCAGCGAAAGCGACTAAATAAAGGAGGCTTTTTTCTAATGGCAAAGGAAAAATTCGACCGCAGCAAGCCGCACATCAACATCGGAACCATCGGACACATCGATCACGGGAAGACCACCCTGACGGCGGCCATCACGAAGGTTCTGGCGAAGCACAATCCCAAGAACAAGTTCCGCAGCTTCGATTCCATCGATAACGCGCCGGAAGAAAAAGCCCGCGGCATCACCATCGCGGTGGCGCACGTGGAATACGAAACCGCCAAGCGGCACTACGCTCATGTGGATTGCCCCGGCCACGCCGACTACATCAAGAACATGATCACAGGCGCGGCGCAGATGGACGGCGCGATTCTCGTGGTCGCTGCGACCGATGGACCGATGCCGCAGACCAAGGAGCACGTGCTGCTGGCCCGCCAGGTGGGCGTGCCCTATGTGCTGGTGATCCTGAAC
>PLDF01000276.1 GCA_003135055.1 Bryobacterales bacterium
CACTTCTATGTCGCGCACCCGAGAATACGAGCCACAAGTTGGAAAGCAGAAACCCGAGCGCGCCCACCAGCATGGCGCAACGGACGCCGCAGGCGCCGGCCAACATGCCGCCTGCTAACGCTCCCAACGGCCAGACGCCGTGAAACATCAGGTGCATCGCGGCGTTCACGCGGCCAAGGAGAGCATCCGGCGTGATGGCCTGCCGGAGGCTGGTTTCATTGATGCTGTAGACCGGCCACGCCACGTCGCACAACTGCGCGGCGATGAGAACCGCGGCGCAGGCCGCGACGGACCCGTGAGCCAGCGGCAGCAGCAGGGTACCGAGACCTGGCGCAATTGCCGACGCGATGAGGGTCCAGCCAAAACCAAACCTGCTCACCAGCCGCCCGGCTATAAATGCGCCCAACAGACTTGCGACACCGCCCACGGAGACGATGACGCCGATTAGCGCGGCGCTCAACCGAAGATCGCGGATGGCGAAGAGAAAATACAAACTGCCGAAGAATCCGCCGAAGAAGGAAGCCATGGCGGTGCGCTTGGATAATGCGCGCAGGATGGGGTCGCGCCACGTGGCGGCGAGTCCTTCGGCGATTTCACGGCCCATGCGGCGCTCCGGCGCGCGCGCGGGCGGCGGCTCCGGCTTTCGAATCAGCCACAGCGAAATGGCGGAGCAGACGAACGAGACGGCGTCGGCGAGGATGGCGATGGGCGCCGTAATCAGTTGCGTCAGAACGCCGGTGAGGCCCGGACCCGCTACGCCCGCGAAGGATTCCGTCAAGACCAGCTTGCTGTTGCCTTCCATGAGATTCGCCGGGCCCGCCAGCGACGGCAGATACGCCTGATAACTGACGTCGAACAGCACCGTCAGCGCCGCGCCCACAGCCGCAGCGAGGTAAAGGTGGCCCATGGTGAGCCGGTGCAACAGAGCCGCCAACGGAATGGTTCCCAGTACGAGGGCGCGCCCCAGATCGGCCGCGATGAGGATGGGCCGCCTGCGGAGCCGGTCGGCCCAAGCTCCGGCAAAGAGACCGAAGCCGAGGACTGAGGCGCCGCTGACGCCGCTCAGCATTCCCATCTGCACCGGCGACGCGCCGAGGGTGAGAACGGCCGCCAGCGGCAATCCGCAGGCGGTGATGCTGGAGCCAAGTTGAGAGATGGCCTGGCCGGCCCAGAGCTTGCGAAAGTCGCTCTGGCGCCAGAGGCCGGTGAGGCGCATCCATTCAGGATGGCATAGCTGCGGCAGTCGCGCTCCGGATAGCTGCCAATCGAAGCAAATTTCCGGTAAGGTGGTTTGGATGGTTGGGTTGGGAGCGTTGCCGGGGTGGGAGTGAGGGTTCAACGCGGAGGCGCGGAGATTTGGAGACTACGCGGAGTTTTGATGAGGACGATTCAAAGGCAACGCCTGATGCCGCACGATTCTTCCGCAGCGTCAGCGTCAACAGCCGCGCCACGGCGGCGCAAAGAGTCGATTGCCAGATATGGTTTGCCAAGGGTGACAGATCGGTGAGGGTCATTGCGGTTTTTCCCTAGTTTGGCTCTGGGCGCTGGGCATGATCGATCACGAGTGTCCGGACAGGCGCCTTGCCAGGCTTCAACGTCAAGCCAAGCTGATCCGGAAGGGCGGAGAAGATTGAAGGCCCGGCCGCAAGATCGTCGCCGAGAGAATAAGCCAGGTCGAATTTGTATTGCCCTTCCTTGTTGATCGCGGTCCGGTTAATCACGGGACGGTCCTTGATGACGAACTCCTGCAAGGCTTCCGCAAAGTCGTCGAGGGATAGGCAATCCGATTTAAGCGTCCCTTGGCGAACGTTCACGACTCCACATCGGTTCGTATTGGATGCCGGCTGAAGCTTGAGGCCGCTGTTCGCCGCTTCCAGAATGTAAACGGGAGCCTGGCGGGCCTCCCAATGGACAATCAGGTGAAAGCGTGCGGCCAGCACGGGTTGCAACATCCGCATCATCTCGGTTTCGGTTGCCGGCGTAGCGCTGCGCGCCTGGATAACATACCGGTCAGTCTCGATCCAGGCCGGTCCTTTTGCTTGCGCTTGGTAGCTCTTAAGGCCGTAAGCCAGGTCGACAAGGTCCTTCAGTGTGCATCCAACGAGCGCCAGCATCACCGGATCGCTAGGAGAGTCGCAGCCCTCGGAAATCGGCCCTTTCGGCAAGTACCGCTTGACGGAGACGGCGTCGAACTCGCGATTTGCCGTATCTCGGCCTCGCGACTGAGCTTGGCTCTGAGGTACGTTCAAAAGACCGGCTAAGATGGGCCCGGCTACCACCAGCATTCCGGCTGTCGCTAGCAACAGTTTCCTGCCGAGATCCAGATTGCCCCCCGTGTGATGCGCCAGGATTTTCTCGATCCGTTTCTTCAGGTCCGCACCGGTTATGCCGGACACGCTAGTTAGCGGGGACGCTAAGTAGAACCTGCAAACGTTGAGAATCCCTTGGGCGTAAATCTCCGGCTCACTGACAACTCTCAGCACCTCTTCGTCGCAGGCGCGCTCCCGCTCTTCCACCAGGCGCTCCCTGATCCACCACGTCAGCGGATGGAACCAGAAGATGGCTTCCACCACCATGTGAATCGTAGCCGTCAGATTGTCCCGCCGCCGGACATGGCATAGCTCGTGCGTCAGCACCGCTTCTAACTGCGACGGAGTAAGACGCTCTGTAATGCCTTCGGGCAGCAGTAACACAGGCTTACGAATGCCGAACACTCCCGGCTCCAAACGCGCGGGAGAAGACATCGCCCGGATCGGCAGGTTGAGACTCAGTTGCGTTGCCGCGCGCTGAACCGCACGAATGTACAGCCACAATCGGAACCAGGAGACGGACGCTATCGCAAAGCCGAAAAGCCAAACGCCGAGCAGAATCGCGGGGAACACGTCCGACGGCGATCGCTCGCCAACCAACCTCGCCGCCGGAGCAGAGAACACAAAGGGCCGGCTGATCTCATCCATCACAAAGGAAAACCGCGGCTGTGCGGTCGCGGGAGCGGTTCGCCATGCAAGTTGACTGCCGACGCCTGCCAGCAGCGCAAAGGGGATTAGGAACTTCGCCGATGCGGCTAGCCAAATCCAATACCGCACTGCCGCACGGTTTTTCCGCAGTGTCAGCGTCAGCAGCCACGCCACGATGGCGCAAAGAGTCGATTGCCAGAGATGGTTCGCCAAAGGCGACAGATCGGCAAGAGTCATGGCGGTTCATCCTTTCTCGACGCTTAGTTCTCGACCGGCACTTTGTCCGCGTGGTCGACGACAAGCATCTCGATTGCCGCCTTTTGCGATTCCAGTCTGAGTCCAAGCTGCTCCGGCAGCGTCGAGAAAAGCATATCGCCGGCATCGCTGCGCCCAATGGCGACCTTCATATCGAGCGGGCTTGCATCCTTAGGCAAGTCGAATAAATTTGCGTTAAACGAATAGCGGCCTTCTATGCCGGTGCGATCGATAACCGGCCGGCCAACGGAAGGCAGCACGGACAGCCAGTCTACCAAGGTTGCCATCGACCAGTTCTTGTAAGACAAGCCGCCGGTGCCATCCGGGGTTGGGGGAAGGGCGCCTCCACCATCGCCCGGCTGCTTGAACTTGGGGCCGCCCTTGGCGACGACCATTGCGAATACGGGGAGCTCACGGGTTTCGCGGTGGAATGCCAGATGGAACCTCTCGACCAGCAGCGGTCCCAGCATCCGTTTGATTTCATCGGCGGAGACCGGACTTCCGGTGGTTGCCACCAGATCGTATCTTCCTGAGCGGTCGGCGTTCATGATCCAATCGGGTCCGGAGACTTGATAGCGTTTTAGCCCGTATGCCATAGTAATGAACTCACCCAGGGCAGTATCCAAGTAGGTGATTCTTCCCGGCTCGATGCTGCGGGTTCTGCCGCCCTGAGTTAGCTTAATCGACGCCGCCTCGAATGCTCGGGGAGCGGACTCGGATTGGGATTGGGCGTGGCTTGCAGGGGCGCATAAGATTCCGCTGAAGATGGGCCCGGCAACGGCTGCCACCGCGGCAACGGCCAACAGGAGTTTGCGTCCAAAGTTCAGGCCGTCCGCAGTACGGTTTGCGATAATAGCCGCGATCCGAAGCTTCAGGTTTGCGCCGGTTACCCCCGATACGCTCGTCAGCGGCGATGCTAAGTAGAACCTGCAAACATTGAGGATCCCTTGAGCGTAGATCTCCGGTCCACTTATCACTCTCAGAACCTCTTCGTCGCAGGCGCGCTCCCGTTCTTCCACCAGCCGCTCCCTGATCCACCACACCAGCGGATGGAACCAGAAGATAGCTTCGACCACCATGTGAATGGCAGCCGTCAGATTGTCCCGCCGCCGGACATGGCACAGCTCGTGCGCCAACACCGCTTCCAACTGGGGTGGCGTAAGACTATCTGTAATGCCCTGCGGCAGCAGCAACACAGGCTTGCGGATACCGAACACTCCCGGCTCCAGACGCGCGGATGAAGACAACACTTCGATCGGCAGGTTGAGACTCAGCGGCGTTGCCGTGCGCCGGATCGCGCGAATGTGCCGCCACAATCGGAACCACGAAACGGACGCGATCGCAACGCCGCAAAGCCAAACGCTAAACAGAATTGCAGGGAACGCGTCCGACGGTGATCGCTCGCCAGCCAGCCGGGCCGCCTGATGCGGGAACACAAAAGGCCGGCCGATCTCGTCCATCACGTAAGAGAACTGAGGTTGCGCGATCACCGGCGCCGCTCGCCATCCAAGCTGACTGCCAGCGCCGACCAGCAATGAAAAGGGGATTAAGAACTTCGCCGACGCGCCCAGCCAGAGCCAATACCGCACTGCCGCACGGTTCTTCCGCAGTGTCAGCGTCAATAGCCACGCCACAATGGCGCAAAGAGTCGATTGCCAGAGATGGTTCGCCAAGGGCGACAGATCGGCAAAGGTCATTGCGATTTATCCTTTTTCGAAGGCTTGCGGAGAGACTTCTCCGCTTCCTTCACGTCGTCCAGGGTGAGCTCGCCGGATTCCACCAAATGCGCCATTACCAGCTTGGCTCCGCCCCCAAATAGCGCCAGCAGCTCGTCGATCAATCTGCGCTGGGCATCTTTGCGGGATATCGCCGCCTCGAAAATATTCGCGTTGCTGATCCGCTTCACGCAGCGGAGGGCCTTCTTGCGCTCCAATCGATAGACGGTGGTCTGCACCGTTGTATAAGCCGGCCGTTTGGGCTCGGGAAACGTCTCCTGGATTTCGCGAACGGAGCAGGCGCCCTTCTGCCAGAGCGCCTCCAGGACTTGCAGTTCCAGCTTCGTCAGTTTTGGATGTGGCATCGCAGTTCAACTGTAACGAGATTTAGTCTACTATCACGATAGTCAAATTGCAAGCCGATTTTTAGCTGTGGCCAGCCGCCGTTCTTTCTCCGGCATTACAATGAAGGCGAGGCGCCGATGGAGATAGTCACGCTGGAACGGATTCCGATTGTCGTCGGACGTGAGGATGACGGCCGCTGGTGGGCAGACATCGAGTCGATGCCGGGCGTCATGGCGTACGGCGCGACTCGTGAGTCGGCGATCGCTGCCGTACGCGCAGTTGCCTTACGAGTTGCTGCGGACTGCATCGATCACGGCGAGGAAGTTCCCGAACCGTTCGCGAAGGTCTTTTCGGTGGCATGAGCCGTTGGAAATCGGTCAAAGCTGAGCAACTGTTGGCTGCCTTGCTGCGGATTGGGGGGGAGGTGGCTTGGCAGAGCGGATCTTACCGCCGGCTGAAGCGGCCGGGATGGCCTTACTATACCTTTGCCTTCCACGATAGCGACGAGGTCGGACCTGCGCTTGTGGCGCAGATTGCAAAGAAGACGGGCCTACAGCCCGACGACTTGTAATCGCCGCATATTCCATCGTTAATTCCACCCCACCCTGCAACGTCGCGGCCTGTTATTCAGAAACACGATGCATCGCGTACTGGGGAGGCAGGGGCGCAGCCCCTTTACGTGTACCTCAGAGTTCGCCAAAATGAAGACGTGGATCTACCGGCTAAGCTTCGGGCGTGGCTCCCCGCCATTCGGTGCGGTTTGCCTGCAAGCCGCACGGTCGAGTGCGACGAAACGGGAGTTACACAAACTGCCGTGCCTGCAAATGGCGAAGCCACGGTGCGACTTACCTGGGATCAGATCACGGCGGTGTATGCGTACAAGCGCGACTGCGTGACCCTTGATCAGATCCGGCTCGTCTTCGGTGACGATAATCGGCGGATGTGGATGGAGGTATCCGAGGACGACAGCGGCTACCGGCAACTGGTCGCGGGAAAAAGAACCGGCGACAAGATCGCCGGCNNTCAACTGCCGTTTTTAGGATGAATGGTGGCAGAGAGTTGCCCTTCCACCGTTCGAGATGCAGTGGACACAGCTGTACCACAGAACTGCAATTCCGCCCTGCGATATAGCCAACACGTAGATTACTCCACCGACAATTCCACCCACCCTGGCAGCGTGGCGGGCCGGTTATTCAGGAACACGATGCGCCGCGTCTTGGGGAACGGCAGATTGGCCGCCAGCGCCTTGTTGTAGAAGCCGAACTGCTGCAAGATCAGCCGGTAGTCGGCGTTCGACGAATCGAGCCACGCGCTCTTGGCCGGCAGGCCGCCGCCCCAGCCGATCGACAACACGCATGAGCCCTTGGCCCGCGCTTGTTCCACGCGCTGCTCGAGTTCCGTGAGGCTCTGGTCGAGCAGACCCATGCCGGCCCACGACGCGTAGTGCCGCTGCAGAGACAACACTCCCGCCGCATAAATGTTGGCGGCTTCGAAGATCTTCTCGCGGTTGAAGCCTTCGTGCCAGCGGATGAATCGCCGCACTTCGGCCTGCAGAAAGAAGCTCTTCTCGTCCCATTGGCCCTGAAACGCCGTGCCCGGCGCGGCCATCTCGGCGAATGCCGGAGTGCTGTCGTCGGGACGAGCGCCATCCACCGCGCCGCTCGGGCTTCGCTTCCATCCCAACGCGAAGTTCGCGCCGCGCGGCTGCAGCGTGGAGGTACGCAGCAAATAAACCTTGAACTGCGAAACGGCGACCGTTCCCGAATCGCCCGCGCCCACGAATTTCATGCGGTTGGTCCCGGAGGGGCCCAGCGCCTGCTCTTCGGCCAACAGCGCCGGCTGCCGCGGCGGACGGTCCCCTTTGATGCGCTCGGCCACGTTCTGCAGCATGCCGTCGCGCCAGTTCGCGAATGCCATGCCGGTGCGCAACGCGCCCTTGATCGCCGTGCCCGGCAAGTATGGGCCGGAGGCGCCCGCGGCGAACGTGGGAATGTGCAGGCTCTCGCCCATGGCGCGATTCCAGTAAGTGGAATACGCGGCGTTCTCGAACGGAATCCGGCGGCCGGCGAAGTTCTGCGCGAAGCCGCCCCATGACGCGAAATCGAGCTTTTCCGATTTCTTGAGCTGCTCCAGATAGGCTTCCAGACGCGGCCCCTTGGCCAGCAGCCGGAAAATGCGCCACTGGTCGAGCACGTTGACGTGGTCCTTCCAGACCATGTAATCGATAGGGCTCAGACTGCGGCCGTCGCCGACCAGCGTGGGCGTGAGAACTGTTAGACGGTAGCGCATCGGATCACTTGGTTGGGCAAGTTCGGAAAAAGGCGTCGGCACGAGTGCCGACGCTGCACGCATGAGTGCGTGCGCCACGGTCCTCGGGCCACGGTCGGTCGCATCAGTTCGCCTCTGGCAGTGGAATGGAAAGCGCGAAGCCGGCGCGAAACACCGGGTGCGCGAAGCCTTCCGGCGCAACGTCCGGGGCCGCGCCGTGCGGAGCCGCGGGCGCATACAGCACCGAGCCTTCCGAGACCATCTGCACCAGCTTCTTCAACGCGCCGGAGCCCGCGGGACTTTCCACGCGCCCGCCGCGCTCAAGTAATGTGTAGCTTCCGCGCGTCCACTCTACCGCATCCGCGGCGGCTGGGGAAAACAGCGAGAGCAGCCAGTGCGCCGTGAGACCGGGCGCAGATGGTTGGGCCGCCGTCGACGAAGAGGCCGCTGCCAACGCCGGGGCCGCCGCCAACGGCTCCGGCAGCGGGGTGGGATCGCCCGGCGGCAACTGCGGTTCGACTGCTGCCAGCGCCGGAGCCGCCGGCAACGGGTCCGAAAAAGGGTCGGGATCGTCCGGCGGCAACAGCGGCTCCGGATCCGGGTCCGGCAACTGCGGCTCCTCCGGGGGTTCCTGAACCGGAGGCCGCTCGGCGGGAGGCTCCTGCATTGGCAGCCATACGTCCGGCCCCTGCGCCAGGATCATTCCCGGCAGCCGGCCCTCCACAAATTCCGGCGCCTCGGCGCGTCCCCATCCGCGCGAGCGCTCGCCGCCGAAGCCGCTATCGGCCAGCCATCGGAACGCCGCCTTCACCGGTCCCTGCCATCGGTCGCGCGCGGCATCGTCCGCGAAGGCAACCACCGTCCACAAGCCGCACCCGGGGCGGAACTCGATGCATCCTACCGAATGCCTGTCGGTGGCGCCGGTCAGCCGGTCCACGGCCGCGTTCCATCGCACGCCGGCGCGGAACGGCCCCTGCCGCTTCCCGGGCATGAGGCAACCGCTGTCTCCATCCACCGCCCAACGGTTCTCATCGAGCGGCTTCCCCGTCAAAATGGTGTGTACCATACCTAGCGGAACAAAGCGCGCGCTCTTCCAACGTACGTGAGCGGACATCAGCGCCGGCGACCGCGGCGGCCATACGGTGCGTGGCGGCGCGACGAACCGGATCTCCTCCACAAACGGGAAACACGAGCTGAAACACACCAACGGTCCGCTGGCGTGGGCTGTGGCTCGGGCTGTCGCGTCCAGCCAGTCTTCGAGAGCGCCCATGCGCGCCATGGCCGATGCGATCGCCGAATACAGCGAGTCGCTGTGATAGATGGCGTCCACCCGGTTGCGCGCGCCCGAATCGGGTCCGATGCGCCACGGTCCCATGGGATGCAGTTTAACAGCGAGTCCGGGCTTCATTACTCGGCTTTACTCCTCACGATTACTCCTCATGGATGAACGCGAATGCGGCTTCGTTGACGGCCTGCTGGATCGCGCCCAGAGTGGCCCCCGCGCCGATTTCCTTTTCCGCCGCGCCGGATGCGTAGTAGCTCTTGCCGCGCCACGCCAGGCGCAGGCCGGAAAAGCTCACGCGCCCGCTGCCGCGCGATCCGCCGCCGCCCAGCGCATCGTCCTCCAGCAGCCGCAGACCTTCCAGCACGCGTAAGAACAGCGGCGCGTCTTCGTCGCACAATACGTCCATCACGAAGCGCGTCTTGAACCGCGCGCCGGCGGGAACGCGCTCGAGCGTACGCGGATTGGCTTGCCCGGTGATGCGGTCGATGGCGTTCTCGCTCTTCACTTCCGTCAGCTCATCGTCCAGGTTCTCGCGCATCTGGGCCGTGATGCTCTCCGCCTCCAGCGGCGCATCGTAGACGGCGAGGCGCGCCGGCGTGGCCTGCGAAGTTTCCAGCGTCTCGCCCTGCACGCGCTCCATGCGGCCCGGATTGCGTCCGAACAGCAGGCAGATTTCGTCGTCGGGGCGGTCGCTTTGATGAATGCGGACCTCTTGCCCCTTGCGCCGCGAAAGATAAACCAGCTCGGACGGCACGGCCAAGCCGGACGTCTGCTCCAGCAGCGAACGGATCTTGCCGCGCAGCGAGCTGCCGGGCACGTAGGGACGCCCGTACGCGTCCTTCACCACGGGGTTATCGGAGCCGCCGATTTCGAGCGACCCCTTGCCCGCGCCCACGTGGAGGCCCGTTTCGCATCGCATTTCGCCTTCGAGAATCAGCTTCCCGATCAGTTTCAACTCGGTCTGTGCAGTATGTGCGCTCATGCTCTACTCGTTGTAGGCCACAATGGCCTCGAAAAGATCTTTGAACCGGTCGTAACCGCGGCTATCGTTCTTGCGGGTCACCTGCAGCAGCAGCTTTTCAATCTGGTCCAGGCTGCGCAGGCCATGCCGCGCGATGGTATACGCCAGCCGCGCGCGCAGCATCACAAATTCGTGCTGCCGCTCGTTCTCGGGCGCGCGAACCGCCCGCCGCACGGAAGAATAGAGCCGCCGCAACTGGCTCTTGGTGCCCGAATCCATGTCCTTCATGCGGATCACGATCGCGTGCGCCTGGTTATCCAGGTAGAGACTGTCGCTGAGAAGCTTCTCCAACTCGATCTCCGGCGGACCTTCCGGGCGGCCGCGGTCGCCGAAGCGTCCCCCGCCCCTATCTCCACGGTCGCCGCCGCGGTCCCCGCCCCGGTCGCCACCGCCGCGATCGCCGCCGCCGCGATCGCCTGCCGGCTGCCCACGCCCTTCGCGCGGCGGCCGGCCGCCTTCCCGATTCCGTTGCTGTTGTGGTTGCTCTTCTGGCATTTCGCTAAACCTCTGTCACCAGCTAAACCTCTGTTACCAATCGGGCCCATTCGAGGCCCACCAGTCCCGCCGGACGCAGTTTCACTTCCGAAGTCTTCCGCCCCATGATCTCGCCGATGAGATGCGTCCGCAGTTTCTGAAACTCGCGATCCCGCGTGCCGCTGAGGATGCGGTTGAACCGCCGCTGAAACCGCCACGTCCGCTGCCGCTGGTCCGTCGCGTCCTCAAAGCTGTAGAAACTCCGCAGTTGATACAGGAACTGGCGCGACATGCGGAAATCGTGAATCAGCCGCGTCACCGTATCCTTCAACTCGGCCGCGTCGTTCAATCGCTTCCATTCCAGAATGCGGCCCAGCAGATAAATGCAATCGCGATCCGCCGATTTCGCCAGATCCAGATTGCGGCCGGCTTCTTCGTAGACCGCGGCCAGCGGATGATAGGTCTCCGGCGCCAATGCGATCGCCATGGAAATGGTCTTGCCCTCGGCGCCGGGATAATCCTTCAAATTCTCTTCCGTGAAACGGTGGAACAGCCGCTGCACTTCGCGCGCCAGGCCAATCAGGGCATCCCAGGCGCCATACACCGCGAAATCGTCGCCACCCGAATAGATCACCGTGACCTTCTTCCAGTATTCGGGCATGGAGCAGATCACTTCCAGCTCGCCGGCGAAGAACTGCTTGTAGAGTACCGAAAGCGGCACGTGCTCCTCAATCGAATGCACGCGCCGCAGGCGCAGACCGAAATAATCCACGTCGCCGCGCAGCACTCCCCAGGTGGACCGGCCCTGCGCGCGCCGCGCCAGCGTCTGCACGGGGGCGATGAATTTGCCATCGTCGCTGGGCGCCGCGTGGCGCGCCACCATGATGCCATCGGGCGAAAGATTCGATGTCAGAATCCACGTATGCTTGCCCTCGTTCACCAGCACTTTGCCGGGCGCATCGGGCGACCAGCCAACGCTCGCCGCCTGCCGCACTTTCCCCGCCAGCTCTTTGGCGAAGTATGCGTCGGTGTCGGCATGGTTGCCGGGCGCGAACGGCTGAAAGGCCGAAGCGGCATCGGCCGGCAGCGGAGCGTTCTGCTTGCGCTCCAACTCTTCGTTCAAGCGCTTGCGGATCACCGCCCAATCGCCCAGATTGTCGGTCATCGCCCAGATCAGCCTGACGTCGCCGGAGCTGAGCGCGCTCACGTGCGCCGCCGCGGACGCAAGAAAGCTTTCCGCCGCGCCGCGCGCTTCGCCCGGAAGCACTATCAGAAACTGCCCGCCGCCGCTCGATCCTAATAGAATCCGCGCCAGCCCCAACTCCGCGAGCAGGGCGCGGGGCAGGACTTCGCAGATGAGAGTGATCCACTGCGACCGTCCGGCCAGCAGTTCTTCACCCGCTGCGCGCGCAGAACGTCCCTCGGCGGAACCGGCCAAAAGGAACTCTTCTGTGCCCAGGATTTTGCTTTGCAGCAGGATCTGTTCGGGCATTTGAAACAGAAAGCCTTTAAGAAAACTCACTCTAGCACGGAATAGGTGAGAAAATCCGCGCGCCGGGCGACTTCTTTACTTATGCGAAACAGATCACTCACCGCAGTTCTTGCCCTGCTGGCCCCATTCTTCCCGATCGCGGCGCAGCAACACCTCGCCCCGGCCCATCAACGCGCCGCGGCGCCCACCGCTCCCGTCCGGCTGACGGACGCCCAGATTGACGCCGGCATTCGGATCAAGCTGGCCAAATCGAAGATCGGCCCCGATAAGTTCCGCTTCAAGGTGCAAGGCGGCGTGGTGACTATCGAGGGCAAGACCGACATCATCCAGCACAAAGGCGCGGCCACGCGCATGGCTCACACGGCAGGCGCGATCGGCGTGAATAACCACATTGAAATCAGCGATGCCGCCAAACAGAAGGCGTCCGACAATCTGGCGAAGGGACGGCGAAGAGCCCAGATTGTGCGGGGAGAGCCACGCAGCACCAGCGCCACGCTGCGCCCGGCTGCCGACCCCAACGCACGAAAAACCACACCCCACGCCACCGTCCAAAAGTAATGATATTGCGTCTGATAAACTGGAGGTTACTCCGCAAACATCATGAAGGTTTTCGCCCTATCCGTACTCTGCCTTGGCTGCGCCTTGGCCCAGACTGCCGCTCCGCAAGCCCCGCCAACTCCGCATGCACCGCCCAAACCGGCTGCACTCCCGGATATTCCCGACAAGACGCCGGTCGTTGGCTTCGACGATGGTACGGTGCTGACAATGGGGGAACTGCGCGGTCTATTGACCAACCTGGAAGCCACGCAGCGTCAGGGCGCCGTCGCCGATATTCATGGATTCCTGGACCAGTGGGCGATGTATCATAAGATCGCGCAAATGGCGCTAGCGGATAAGCTCGATCAGGAGAGCCCGGTCAAAGAACAACTCCTTTTCGCCCGCACCAACGTTCTGGCTCAGGCCGAGATCCAGCACCAAAGCAACCCCAACGCGATTGACGGAGTCGAGATCGACCAATATTACGCCGCGCACAAAGACAAATATCGGCAGGTAAAGACGGACGCGATTTATATTGCCTTCAGCAACTCGGCGGCGTCGCAAACCGGCGGCGATGGCAAAAAGATACTTTCGGAAGCCGAGGCCAAGGCCAAAATCACCGGCCTGCTGGAGCAGATCCGCAAAGGCGCCGATTTCAAAAAGCTGGCGAAAGAGAACTCCGACGACGAACTTTCGCGCGCCAAGGACGGCTACCTGGCCACGTTGAGCCCCGGCGATTCGACGGGCATTCCCGATGCGATACGGAACGCGGTGTTCGCTTTGAAGGCAGGCGAGACCACCGGCGTGATCTGGCAGGCCAACGGCTTTTACCTCTTCCGCGCCGAAGAGATCAACTTCAAACCCTTTTCAGAAGTTCGCGACCAGATCTACGATGCCATCAAGGCAGAGCGCTTCCAAAAGTGGATGGCGGGCATTAGCAACGATACCAAGGCCAAAATTCTAGACCCCGCCCTCACCGGCGGGAAGTAGCGGCCGGCGAACAACCAAAGACTTGGTCCACACGAATCGGAACTGGCTGGACGGTGTGCCAGGCGCCGATTCCAGTGCCGTTATCGCCGCTGAAGCCAGCCGTCCCGCTTCCCGCCACGGTCGCGATTATGCCGCTTGAGACTTTGCGGAGGCGGTTGTTATCAGTATCGGCGATGCATAGGTTGCCAGCGGCGTCCACGGCGACGCCCTGGGGTTCGTTCAACTGGGCGCTGGTGGCCGGACCGTTGTCGCCGCTAAAGACTTGTGCTCGGTTTCCCGCCACGGTGGCGATCACCCCGTTCGCGACCTTGGGGCTCCGAGGGACGGCGGGCGCGTTCAGCCCCGATCAGGAGTGCGGCGCAGGAGTGCGTGCGCCACGAGGCTTAGTTAGCGATGCGGGACGAGCGCTCGGGCGATCAATCCCAGGCCTCCGGCCAGCAGGACCAGCATGACGATGGTATTGAAAAGGCTAGTGGGCTGAAAATAGATGTGCAGGTTGATCAGCACGCCCGCCAGGATGAAAAACGCGCCCGCGACAGTGAGCAGCCAGCCCAAAACGCTGCGGCCGTTCCAGAAGAGGATGCCGATGCCGATGAGCATGGGCAGCAAGGTAAGGCCGAATGCGTTTGTGCCATAGAGCGTCCAGTAGGAGCTGGCGACCATTACTTGATTGGAAAGGAGGTATGCGCCGAAGCAGGCCATGGCGAACCCGATCAAGAAATGTCCGAGGCCGCCGGGGGTTCCACCGACGTCGCTTAGACTGCGGTCTTCCATGGAATCGAGGATATCAAAAGGGTAGGGGATGTTTGCGCGGCCGCGGACCGTAGGCCGCTCGATGCCTGTGCCGCGCGTGGCGCCCGCCGGTTCCGATCGCGGAATTCATCGAGGCTCGCCGATACGGTGACAGCGGCGGCCCGCAAACTGCCACGCAGGATGGCATCCGTATGGCATCCTCCCGCATAGCGGCAAGCCGCAACCGATGCCGGCGGCTCTCCATGGTTCCAGGGAGATTGCCAGGGCCAGCCGCAGACCGATTACACGTCGACTTTGTAATCGAGGCTGTGTTCATCTCCAGGGAGACCGCGAAATCCCCAATTGCTCTTCGGCGTCTCAAAAATCGTGATTTCGACATCCTGAGCCGCGATGCCCAATTGTTTCTCAAAGCGCTCAAAGAGCAAGCGAAATAGCGCCTTCTTGGCTTCGACGCTTCGCCCTTCGAACATGCTGAACTCGATGATTGTGTATTTTTCGCTGCGCCCTGGGGGGTAGAAGAATTCGGTCGGGTCCAGTTGGAAAAAGCGATGCGCCCGCTTGTCCTTTGGATAGTGCAGGGCATCGACAACGCAAGAGTGGATCACGTCCGAAACAGCCGGTATGATTGGCCCAAGGCTGCCGCGCAAGCCGAAAATCTTTACCTGAGACATGCAGGAATTCATTTTCGCACAGGCCGCGGATATTCCCTGAAGACTCGGCCGGACACCGCCTCGCAGCCGCTTATGGAATTGCCCGGCCAGTCTTCCGGAATCCCGCCGTTGCCCGCGGGGCACTGGGGACTAAACCGGATTCGGCGTCGTCTCACAACCGGCCTGGCAGTATGTAGGCCGATCGGAGACGGGATAAAATCACGGTGTTGGAGGAGGTTCATGTTCAGGAAGCGGCCGGTCCCGGATAAAACGCCGCGTTGC
The DNA here is from genome assembly GCA_003135055.1 of Bryobacterales bacterium. Lineage (GTDB taxonomy): Bacteria > Acidobacteriota > Terriglobia > Bryobacterales > Bryobacteraceae > PALSA-243. The sequence goes on from PLDF01000276.1 coordinate 15,025, forward strand.
TCTTTCTGCCGCAGGGCCGAGGACGCGGTGGGCGATTTGATTCCTTCGCCATCCAACGACTCCATTTTTCCGCCATCCAACTACTTCATCTATATCTGCCGCGAATGTGTTGCGGTCTGCAATGGCATCTTGGACGGCCGGCGCCGCGATAAGGAAGGCCGCGGCGCTGCGGGAGGCGCCGCCAGGGGTGATCCGGGGGTGATCCGACAAGTCCCCCGCGACCATGCGCCGCCTGTCATCCGGCCGCGAAATGGAGTGGTTACCGTCAGGCACACGATATCCCTCGTGGAGTTCTTCCGCCTTCGACCCCGGTCATGGCTAGGTCGAACGCTCGCGCGCCTGCGGATCGGACGTGACGCGCCGCCTCGCTCATCTTGAGTTTCACGGAGGACCGCGCTAGTGAGACGACAACGGCAATTTGCAGGCCGCCCATAGACGTTGGCTCCTTCGCCGGTCTCTACCGCGGCGTTGCACCGTTGACGGGCCCGGCTGGAAAGCTCCTGGCAATCGTCCTGAAACCGCCGTCGCCGGCCACCGCAAATGGGCGCTTGCCGGTGCCCGGCGCCACGCCCAACGCGAAGCCGGTCTCATGCCCCAGCGAACGCCCCATGCCGCTCCCGGCACGAAGCTGTTTCGCGGCAGGCCAAACAGGTTGCCAAAGACATGAAGCGAAGCGCTGTCACGCAGCACTAATGCAACCTGATTCAATAGCTCTTGTTCTTCGAGGAACGCACTCACTTGATCGTAGAAATTGTTGTAAGTGAGCGCGCCGGAGGGCTTGGCCGCTTCCTTACACGTCTCTGTTACTTGCGGCAGGGCGTATTTCCGGGGGTAACTCACACGCCATGGATGGTATGATGTACCTTATTTCAATTGACCGCCGATGTTTCCGCGCGAGGACCGAAGCGCGTTCACACGAGTGTGAATGCTGCACGTAAGAGTACGTGCGCCACGGGCTACTTGGCATTACGGTTTACTTGGTAATCGTAATTTTGGCCAGCTGCCAATTCACATACTTGATGCGTTGCCGCCGCCATGTGTAAGTGATGTGGAGGCTGCCATCGCTGCCCTGGATCATCGCCGGATACGAATACTCGCCCGGTTCCGTCTCCAACGCGTAAAACGGCGTCCAATGTTCGCCATCGGTACTTATCGCCAGGTTGAGCGGAGTGCGGCCCTGCGTGGTGTGGTTATAGATCATTACGAAGCGCCCATCCTTCAGCCGCAGCGCATCGATGCCGGAATTCGGATTGGGTAAGTCGAGAGTGTGCGCTTTAGTCCAGGTAATGCCGCCGTCGGCGGAATCGGCAGCGCAGATGCGCCCGATAGTGGGGGTGGACCGCGCATAGAGACGCAGGTGTTTGCCCTGAATGGGAACAATCACCGGCTGAATGATGCCGTGAGTCGCGTCCGCTGCCGGGCCGCTCGCCGCGGGCGATTCGATGGGGCCGTGGCGCGTCCATGTCTTTCCGTTATCGGTGCTGCGTTCGATCCACGCCGCCCAGGAATGGTAGCTTTCTACCGACGTTCCGCTTACTATCACGCCGCCCGGCAGCACTAACGGCTTGGCGCGGATCGGGCCATAGAGTCCCGCGGGCAGATGCTCAGGCGGGGACCATGTGTGGCCGTCATCCAGGCTGAAGAGCCGTCCGGCGGTCCACGCTTGCGGCGAGGGACCGAATTTATAGTAGAGCCACAGAATGCGATCGGCCGAGCGGAACAGAACGGGATTGTAGGTGGCGATATTCGGCTCGCGCACTAACTCGACGGGAGTCTGCCAGCGGCCGTTTTGGCGGCGCGATCCCCAGATGGCTACGTCCGGCCGGCCTTCGGCGGAGCCGCCGAACCAGGCCGCCATCAGCTCACCCGGCTTCACCTCGACGATAGTGGAAGCGTGGCAGGAAGCCGTGGGCATTGGGTCGGCGATGAATTCCGAAGTCTGAGCGGCGAGCGACATGGCGAAGGCGGCTGCGAGTGAGGCGGCTCTCATGAGGCAATTGCAAGCATGATGTACGACAGGCCTCCCGGCATGTCGCCTCGCTGCGAGTGAGGCGTCGCTCATGAGGCCATTGTAAGTATGCTGTACGACAGGCCTCCCGGCCTGTCGCCTCGCTGCGAGTGAAGCGTCGCTCATGAGGCCATTGTAAGGGTTCGCGGCCTGCAAGAAGACGCGTTCACACGAGTGTGAACGCTGCACGCATGAGTGCGTGCGCCACGTCGCGCGTTCTCTCCACTTGTTCCACAATCGGGATTTCAAAAGGGGCTCGTCATGGATTCCGCCAGGCCCGCTTATCCCGCGCCAGCAAATCGTCGGCGTCTTTCGGTCCCCATGAGCCCGCCGCATAATTCGGAAAATGCCGCGGTGGCAGCGCCTTCCACACATCGAGGGTCGGCTGCACCACGCTCCAGCCTGCCTCCACCATGTCGGCGCGCTGGAATAGCGTGGCGTCGCCCGTCATGCAGTCGTAGAGCAGGCGCTCGTAGCCGGTGCTGGGCTCGTTGCCGAAGTAATCCTGATAGCGGAAGTCCATGTTCACCGACCCGATGTCCACGGCGATTCCCGGCACCTTGGCGCCGAAGCGCAGCGAAATGCCTTCGTCCGGCTGGATGTGCAGCACCAGCAGGTTGGGCGCGAGATTCTCCACCGGCGTGTCGCGGAACAGGACGAACGGCGCGCGGCGGAACTGAATCGCCACTTCCGTGACTCGCTTCGCCATGCGCTTTCCGGTGCGGATATAAAACGGCACGTCGGCCCATCGCCAGTTATCGATGGAGAGCTTCAAGGCGACGAAGGTCTCGGTTTGCGAAGCCGGGTCCACATGCGGCTCGGTCCGGTAAGCGGGCGCCGGCTGGCCTTCGGCCTGGCCCTCTCCATATTGGCCGCGGACGGCGCGCGTCAGCACGTCTTCGGGCGCCATCGGTTGGATGGCGTGGAGAATCTTCGACTGCTCGTCGCGCACCGCGTCGGCGCCAAACGAAATCGGCGGCTCCATCGCGGTCAGCGTCACCAGCTGCAAAATGTGATTCGGAACCATGTCGCGCGCCGCGCCGGCGTGGTCATAGTAGCCGCCGCGCTGCTCCACGCCCAGCGTTTCCGCCACCGTGATCTGCACGTGGTCGATGTAGCGGCGGTTCCAAACCGGTTCGAAGATGCCGTTCGAAAAACGGAAAACCAATATGTTCTGAACGGTCTCCTTACCCAGGTAATGATCGATGCGATATATCTGATTCTCGGCGAGCACTTCGCCAATTTCGCGGTTCAACGTGCGCGCCGAATCCAGATCGTGGCCGAAAGGCTTTTCGATCACTACGCGCCGCCAGTGGCCGCCGCTTTGCTCGGCTAAGCCGGCCGCGCCGAGATGCTGCACCACTTCGCCGAACAGCGCAGGCGCCGTAGCCAGGTAATACAAATAGTTGCCGCCGGTTCCATGCTTTGCATCGATGCCTTCGAGCACCGGCTTCAGTTGCTGATAAATGTTGTGGTCCTGGAAATTGCCCGAGAAATAATAGGTGCGATCGAGCAGCCAGTCGCAGGTCTTGCACGGCTCGGCTGCGCCGCCGAACTCGGCGAGGTCGCCGCGCACCTGCCTGCGGTACTCTTCTTCGCTCATATTTTCGATGGCGCAGCCCACCAGCGCAAATTCGTTGGGCAACAATCTCTGCTGCGCCAGATGGTAGAGCGAAGGGAGCAGCTTGCGCTTGGTGAGGTCGCCCGAGGCGCCGAAAATCACCATGGCGCATCGGTCCGCGGGGCGGCCGTGGCGCTCCAGCGTGGCGAGCGCTTCGGCGGTGGATTCGCTCACTTCGCGTTGCCCCCGGCAGCCCGTTCCACGTGCCCGCCGAACTGGTAGCGCATGGCGGAAAGCAGCCGGTTGGCGAAATCCTCCTCGCCGCGCGAAGTGAATCGCTGGAATAGCGCCGCGCTCAATACCGGCGCCGGAGTGGATTCGTCCACTGCCGCCAGCATGGTCCAGCGGCCTTCGCCGGAATCGGAAACGTGCCCCGAAAAATTGGCGAGGCCGGGCGATTCGAACAGCGCAATGGCAGTCAGATCGAGCAGCCACGAGGCGATCACGCTGCCGCGGCGCCAGACTTCGGCGACATCGGCCAGCGGCAGATCGTACATATAGTGTTCGGGGTTGCGCATGGGCGCGGTCTCGGCGTCCTGCTCGCGCGCGGCCTTGCCGGCGTTGGCGTGCTTGAGAATATTCATCCCCTCCGCGAAGGCCGCCATCATGCCGTATTCGATGCCGTTGTGCACCATCTNNCGTACTCGATGCCGTTGTGCACCATCTTCACGAAGTGCCCGGCGCCGTGAGGTCCGCAGTGCAGATAGCCATCTTCGGCCGTTCCGGGCGCCTTGTCGCGCCCAGGCGTGCGGTCGATGGTCCCCCTCCCCGGGGCCAGCGTCTTGAAAATCGGGTCGAGACGCTGCACGGTTTCGGTTTCGCCGCCGATCATCTGGCAGTAGCCGCGCTCGAGGCCCCACACGCCGCCGCTCACGCCGGTATCGATATAGTGGATGCCCTTGGCGCTCAACTCTTCGGCGCGGCGGATATCGTCGATATAGTGCGAATTGCCGCCGTCGATGACAGTGTCGCCCTTTTCCAGGTGATGCGTGAGCTGCTCCAGCGTGCTATCGACGACGGCCGCCGGGACCATCATCCAAACCGCGCGCGGCGCTTTGAGCTTCTGGACGAAATCGGCCAGCGATTCCGCGCCCGCGGCGCCGTCGGCGGCCATCTTCTTCACGCTCTCCGCGCTCATATCGAAAACCACGCACTCGTGGCCGCCGCGCATCAAGCGGCGCACCATGTTGGCGCCCATCCGGCCGAGGCCGATCATTCCCAGTTGCATCCGTTTCTCCTTTTTATCAGGGTAACGCGAGTGGGCGCGGCCGAACATCGCAAAGATGCGACAGTCCTTAAACCGCGGTGAATGGAAGGAACGCCGACCCGTGGTTTGGGCGCAGTTCCGGCTTTAAATTATTTGCCGGTTTTCGCCCGTCTGGCGCCAGTATCGAAAAGCGGCGAACTGGACAAGGGCATTACGATGTCCGCAGTCTGCCGCCCAACCAGGCTGAGGGCTCCCGACGTGGCAGCCCATGGGGCCGCCCTACTTTAGCGCTTTCTCGATGGCGCCGGTCACGTCCGCCGATTCCGGCGTTATCGCGGGCTCGAAGCGCGCGATCACTTTGCCGTTGCGATCTACCAGAAACTTCGTGAAGTTCCACTTGATCTCGCCGGCGGTGGCGGGGTTGCTCTGCTTGTCCGTGAGGAACTGGTAAAGCGGCGTCGAGTCGGCGCCCTTTACCGAAACTTTGGAATACATTGGGAATGTGACCTGGTATTTGGAGCTGCAGAAGGTCTTGATTTCTTCATTGGTGCCAGGCTCCTGCCCGCCGAAATTGTTGGCTGGGAATCCAAGGATCACGAAGCCCTGGTCTTTATACTTCTCGTAGATCTTTTCCAAGCCCGTGTACTGCGGAGTGTATCCGCACTTGCTGGCGACGTTCACAATCAGAACCACTTTGCCACGATATTCCGCGAGCGGCGCGGGCTTGCCGTCAAGGGAATTCAACGTGAAATCGAGCACGCCGGAGGCGCCGAAAAGAGAAGCAGCCATGACCATTCCTGTGAGACAGAATTTTCGCATATGCCCCAGCCGATGCTTCGAGACTACGGAAAGACTCAACTATTTACAAATGAAACATGACTGTCCGGCCGAATCGAACAAAAAGATCGAGAGGTCTCCAAAATCTTATAAATGGTTTATTATTAGTAAGTTAGACAAGATCACCAGGTGATGAAGCTAGGGTTTTGCCGACTTCTGTGGGATACTTATTTTAGAACGGTTTGCAACTCAGAAATGTCTCTGTTGGACGAGGCAGTCAATAAATACAACAAGCTGTTGGAGAGCGGCCCCTTTCGCGATCTGTCATGGGCCGAGGCTCTGCACGAACGTATGGAGAGCGAGAAGCTTTCCGCGGGCGGACGGTTGATCTGTCCCTTCTTGCGCCCTAATTTTATCACGCGCAGGCAGTACGATTCTCTGGTGAAGACCGGCGAGTCGCTGATCGGGGCCATCGACCGCATGGAGCAGATCGTGCTCTCCAGTCCCGCGCTGCTTTCGCGGCTCGAGTTGCTGCCCGCCGAAAAGATGCTTGCGTCCATCGACCCCGGCTATCGCGCGCCTGAGGCGGCTTCGCGGCTTGCCACTCATCTGGTCAACGGCCATCTGCACTTCATTCAGTATAATGCGGATTCTCCGTCCGGTTCCGCTTACGCCGACGCACTCTCGAACATCTTCTGGGACGCCCCGCCGATGAAGGAGATGCGCAAGAAGTATACGATGACCCGGACCGGCAGCCGCAAGCACCTGCTGCATGCGCTTCTCAAATCGTACCGGCAGTTCGGCGGGACCAAGAAGCCCAACATCGCCATCGTGGAGTTTCGCACCGTCTATCACTCCGGGCATAGCGAGTATGAGTTGTTCCGCGATTTCTTCCGCGACGAAGGCTACAACGTCGAAATCGTTTCGCCCGAGCAGCTCGAATACCGCAATGGCGTGTTGCGTAAAGGCTCTTTCGAAATCGATCTGGTGTATCGCCGTCTTGGCGTGCAGGAGTTTCTGCTGCGCTTCGATCTGACGCATCCGCTGGTGCGTGCATACCGCGACCGCGCCGTGTGTGTGGTGAATAGCTTCCGCTCCGAGCTGGCCCACAAGAAAGCCATGTTCGGCCTGCTCACCGACGAGGCGCTCACCGCGAAATTCCCGGCCGCCGAGCGCAAGGCGATCCGCGACCATGTGCCGTGGACGCGCTTAGTCGCCGCCGAAAAGACCACATACGAAGACAAGACCGTCGATCTGCTGGAATTCATCACGCAGAACCGCGAGCGCTTCGCGTTGAAGCCCAACGACGATAACAGCGATCTGCACACCTATATGGGTTGGGAAATGGATGCCGGCGCGTGGGATCGCGCCGTCAAGCAGGCCATGCGCGCTCCCTACGTGGTGCAGCAGCGAGTGGAGCCGGTGCGCTCCATCTTCCCCCTTCTGACCTTCGGCCACCTTGAGTTCCGCGAGATGCAGGTGGATGTTCACCCGCACGCCTATCTGGGCAAAGTGCAGGGCTGCTCAAGCTGGCTTTCCACCGGAAAGGCCGGTTTTTCTTCGGCCGCCGGAGTTGTGCCCACTTTCATCGTCGATCCGAAAGCGTAACCGCTTCCACCGTAACCCGCGCGCGCAGGTTGGCCACGCCAGCCGTATAGCGTCCGTCGGTCACAGCAAAAGCCACGGCGTCTTCCAGCCAGTCGTGCCACACGCCGTCGGGGTCGTGTGAGGCGATGGTCAACGTATAATCGCCGGGGCATAGTTCGCAACGGAAAGCGAAACTGATTTCCAGCGTCTCGCCCGCGGCGCACGGACCCAGCTTCACCCGTTCCAGCTCGGTATTGGTGCCATAGACATTCAGGCCGCTGCGCGAGCGGATCATCATGCCCACCACGGGGCTGGCCACAGCTTCGCGGAAGCGCACGGTCGCCTTCACCACCGCCAGTTCGCCGCTGCGCCAGACGATGGTGGCCTGTCCATTCTCGCCGATGGTTTCGACACTCGATACTTCGGCGCGCCCGTCGCCCCTCCGCATACGCGGGGAAAGCGGAGCATTCAGGGCAATGCCCCAAGCGCGAACGCGCGCGCCAATGTGTTGGTGGTATGCCGTAAGCATCTCGTCCGGATCGCCGCGCCCGGCTAAGCGGCCGTCGCGCAGCCACCAGATTTCATCTGCCAGCAGCCGCAGCAAATCCTCCTCGTGCGAGACCAGCAGGATGGTCGTCCCGTTCCGCCGCATGCGATCGAGCGCCACCGCGGAGCGCTCGCGGACCACCCAATCGTTCTGCGCCAGTGTTTGATCGATGAGCAAAACCGGCGCCGGCGCAAGGTTCAGCGCATCGAGCGGTCCGAGCAATCTCGCCGCGCCCGAGCATTCCACCGCCCCGGAAACCGGCTGGTCGATTCCCGCCGCGAGGCGCAGCAGCCGGGTTTTGCCCGAACCATTTTCGCCGACGATACCTATGGTCGCGCCATCGGGCGCCACGGCGTCGATATCGATGAGCGGCGGACAAGCGGCGTGGCGGAAGGCGATGGCCATAAACGTCTAGGATAGGGGTTCTAGTCCCTGCCCGGCAATGTCGCTAAAGAAAGCGGGTACAATTGGAGCATGGCGGACGCCACGCAAGCCGCAGCGACCTGAGCAGCCGCTTCGACGACGTGAATCGCAGCATCGAAGACACCCGCGATCTGCCGCTCGCCGACTTCCGTCGCGTCGAACAGGCTTGGACAGCTCGGCTCAAGCATCTCGAAGAAAATCGCTGAGCTACGGCGGATTACACGGGAACACCGATTCCGGCCAACCAGGCATGGCGCATTTTTGGCGACTGGAAAAGTAGCCGGCGAGAGATTGGCGCGATCTTTTACGGATGCTCGGGCGCGAACATTCTAACGATGGGCTTTGTCGAATCGATGCGCAACGGCGCTCTGCTGCTGAAGGGCGATGCCGCGAGGGCGTCCTTTAGCCTGGCACTGGCGAATTTCACTTATGGACCTTTCCTGACCTGGCCCCAGTGGCCCTGCCCACCGCTCGCACTGCCCGAATAACTCTCGCAGCGTCGTCACAGCGCGGGGAAACTTTGGGGGCAAATCGTGACGCACGCACTCGTGCGGCAGCGTTCACAATCGTGTCAACGCGTTCGGTCTTCGCGCGAGATTGACGCTCGAAAAACTCTCCGCGCAAAATCAACGAGTTGCGGTGAGTTTCCGCAGAGGCGCTGAGACCGGCGCAGAGCAGCCTCTAATGGTTCTCTCTGCATTTTGCTCCGCGTCTCCGCGCGCCTCCGCATTAATTAAGGACCATGCTCCGGGGATTGCGGAATGCGCGGGCGTATATAATCGCTGTGGATGCTTTCGCCCGCTATCAGGCCGGCCACGTCGCGCTTCCGCTGGGTAATCTGCGGGCTGTTGTTTTTCGCCACCGTGATCGCCTATGTCGACCGCGGCGTGCTGGCGTTCCTCGAAAAGACCCTCGAGGGAATCATCGGGTGGGATAGCCGGCAGTACAGCTACATGACGGCCGCTTTCCAGGCTGCGTACGCCATCGGGCTGCTATGCGCCGGCCGTCTGACCGATCGCCTGGGCACCCGTAAAGCGTTCGCGTACGCGATCGTTCTCTGGAGTTTTGCCGCCATGTGCCCGGGCTTGGCAGTCTCGCCGCTGACCTTCGGCATCGCCATGTTCTTTCTGGGCCTGGGCGAAGCGGCGAATTTTCCCGCCTGCATCAAGACCGTAGCGGAGTGGTTTCCCGCCAGAGAGCGCGCTTACGCTACCGGGCTGTTCAATTCCGGCTCGAACATCGGCGCCATGGTGGTGCCGGTGGTGGTGCCGTTCCTGTATTACACCTTTGGATGGCGCGGCGCCTTCGTGGCCACCGGCTGCTCCGGGTTCGTCTGGCTGATCTTCTGGCTGTGGCTCTACCGCAAACCCGCCGAGCATCCCATGGTATCGGCCGCGGAGCTGGCGCTGATAGAGAGCGATCCGCCGGAAAGAACTGCCAGCGTCCCATGGGCGCAGCTCTTCCCTCTTAAGGAAACGTGGGCGTTCGCGGTGGCCAAATTCTTCACCGATCCCGTCTGGTGGTTCTATCTGTTCTGGCTGCCGCGCTATGTCGCCGAAACGTTCCATCTGACCTTGGGCAAGACCAGCGCGCCCATTCTCACGGTCTATGCCGCTTCGTGCTTTGGCAGCGTGGGCGGCGGCTGGCTGTCTTCGGCGCTGATCAAGCGCGGCAAGAGCATCAATATGGCGCGCAAGACCACCATGCTGATTTGCGCGCTGGCGGTGATTCCGGTGCTCTATGCTCCGTATACGCACAATCTTTGGGTGCTGGTGGCGGTGGTGGGTCTCGCCATGGCCGCGCACCAGGGATGGTCGGCGAACGCGTTCACGCTGCCTTCCGATCTGTTTCCGCGATCGGCGGTGGGCAGCGTGGTGGGGATTGGCGGCATGGCAGGCGCGATCGGCGGCGTGGTCATGCAACTTTCGGCGGGATATATCGCGCGGTATACTTACTTGCCGCTGTTCTTGTTCTCCGGGTCGGCGTACCTGGTGGCATTGGCGATTGTGCATTTGCTTTCGCCGAGGCTGCGGCCGGCTAAGTTGGATTAGGTTTAGGGCCTCGTGGCGCACGCACTCTTGCGTGCAGCGTTCACACTCGTGTGAACGCGCTTCGGTCCTCACATGTTGCGGAACGGCAAGGTTGCGTCGGGCCGCTCGCATGGTGTGTAGTGCAGTTCGGAAGCGGACTGACGAATCCCGTTGCGCCAGACGGCGTTGTGTTGACCAAGTCGTATCCCGCAGTGAATCTCGCCGTCTCGCAGCCGAACGTAATGATCACGCTTCTGGGCGGCTAATCACTCGGTTTCGAAAGTTTGGACACGTCTTGCCAGACCGCTTGCTCACGCGCGCGGCTCCGATCGGAGCCACGACCGTCGGGAGTGGTCTTCTCGAAACACGAGACCGTATTTACGAAACGCGGCGCCGCTTCGTGCGTACGAGCACTCTTGACACCTGCGCCTCACGGCCGAGCGCCCGGAGCGGCTCGGGGACACCGAGGCCACCGGGCCCACGCCACTTCGTGTGTATCAGCACTCATCGGCCATGCGCCCGATTGCCCCCGGCGATTCCCCGCGGCTAGAATCAGGATGCGATGTCCCACCAAGCTCTAAAAACCGTTCTCGTGGTGGACGATGAGCCCGAGATCCGCAAGTTGGTCGGCGCCATGGTTACCCAGTTCGGGTACTCCGTATTGACGGCCGATAGCGGCGACCATGCGCTCACCGTCTACAAGAACCACAAGTCGCCCATCGATCTGCTGATCACCGACGTGGTGGCGCCCGGGATGAGCGGCCCCATGCTGGCCGATAAACTCTCGGCGATCCAGCCCGATTTGAAGGTGCTCTATATCTCCGGGTACGACAATACCCACGTAGTGCAGAAGTACGTGGTGGAGAAAGGGCACGCGCTGCTGCCGAAGCCCTTCACCATGGAAGAGCTGCAGGCCAATATAACGGAACTGCTGAAGCCTCCTCGCCGTCAGGCCGCGGAGCGTGCCTCCGCGTCGACCGGCCAGGACGCCGGTCCCACACAGTGATGCTACTATCACCTTGAAGTGACCATCCGTCCGGCGAGCGACCGCTCCCTTCTTGTCACATTCGGCGCCGGAATCTCGCTCGAATCGCACCATCGGGTTTTCCATCTCACGCGTAGCATCATGAGTAACCCCGAGGGTGTTCGCGGCATCCTCAACCTGCATCCGGCATACGCATCGGTTCTGATCGAGTTCGATCCGCGGCTGGTCGAGAGCGCGGCCATCGAGGCCCTGGTCCGCCAAAAAATGGCGACGGAAGTGGAACCTGGCACTGCGGAAACGCCCCGCACGGTTGAAATCCCAGTGCGCTATGGCGGCGAATTCGGCCCCGATCTGGACGACGTCGCCAGGCACACCGGCCTTTCGCCCGAGCGCGTCGTCGAGCTGCACTCCTCGGCGGATTACCTGGTCTATTTCCTCGGTTTCGCGCCCGGATTCGCGTATCTGGGCGGTCTGCCGCCGGAACTGGCCACGCCCCGCATCTCCGCCCCGCGCAAGCACGTGCCCGCGGGAAGCGTGGCCATCGGCGGGAACCAGACCGGCGTGTATCCCATCGTCTCGCCGGGCGGCTGGCGGCTGATCGGGCGCACTTCGGTCAAGCTCTTCGATCCCGCCGCCGCTGAGCCGGTTCTGCTGCGGATGGGCGACCGGCTGCGCTTCATCGCAGGTAGCGCCGGCGGTCTTGCCGCCGGTGTTCTCCCCATCGCGGAGAATCCCGCATGAAGCCGACCGTGGCGCACGGGGCGCCCTCTGGGCCCATGCGTGCAGCGTCCCCACTCATGGGGACGCAGATTTCGCAACAGCCGCAGACGCGTGTTCACAAGCGACAGAGGATACTCGCCGGGAACCTCTCGGGGTGGAGATCGCCGGCTAAAAGCGCGCCGGCTGAAAGCCGGCGGCAGCCAGGATTGGCTGCCCCACAATGAGCGCCATTCGCGTACTAACGCCAGGCTTCCTCACCACCGTGCAGGACCTCGGACGCTATGGTCACGCTCACCGTGGCATCTCCGCCTCGGGCGCGGCCGATCCGCTGGCCCTGCGCGCCGGAAACCTGCTGGTGGGCAACGCGGAAAATGCGGCGGCGCTCGAAATGACTCTGGTGGGCGGCGAGTTTGAATTCGAAGCCGGCGCGGTGATCGCGCTCACCGGCTCCGATTTCGGCGCGGACCTTCCGCTTTGGGCCCCCGTTCCCGTAAAAGCGGGCCAAAAGCTCCGGCTCGGCCCCACGCAGACGGGCGCGCGCGCGTATCTCTGCGTACGCGGCGGAATCGACGCGCCCCTAACGCTGGGCAGCGCGTCGGCGCACCTGCTGACCGGCGTGGGCGGCGGCCCGTTGCGCAAAGGGGACCTCCTGCGCATTGGCGGGGATGCGGTGCGGAAGCCTCGGCGGGCCGCCAACAATCCGCCTCAGTGGACCCAAACTCAAACCATCCGCGTGACCGATGGCCCGCAAGCCGATTGGTTCCATGCCGAGCTTTACGAGGGCGCCTACACCGTCGCCGAAGAGTGCAACCGCATGGGAATCCGCCTGCGTGGCGCCGCGATTCCCAGCCCCGCGGGCGGTATGCTGACCGAAGGCGTGGCGATGGGCGCGATCCAGGTACCGCCGGATGGCCAGCCCATCGTGCTATTTGTGGAGCACCAGACCACGGGCGGCTATCCCAAGCCGGCCAACGTCATTTCGGCCGACTTCTGGCGCCTGGGCCAACTGCGCCCGCGCGATGCAGCGCGGTTCGAGCGCATCCGCATCGAACGCGCGTTAGAGTTGTTACAGCAGCAGGAACGGTGGCTGTATTCGCTATGACAATCGACCTAAACTGCGACATGGGCGAGCTGGAAGACGCCCAACACGAAGCGGCGCTGATGGAATCCATCACCTCCGCCAACATCGCGTGCGGCGGCCACGCCGGCGACGAAGCCACCATGGAGCGCACCACGCGGCTGGCCCTTGAACGCGGCATACGCATCGGCGCCCACCCCGGCTATCCCGACCGCACCAACTTCGGCCGCATCGAAATGCCCATGTCCGCCGCGGAGATCGAAACCGCCGTGCGCCAGCAGATCGAGCGTTTGGATGCCGTGGTGCGCCGTCTGGGCGGGGAAATCGTCCACGTGAAGGCGCACGGCGCGCTGTATAACGTCGCGGTCCGCAGTGAGACCGTGGCGCGCGCCATCGCCGCTGGAATCGCGCAATGGAATCCCAAAACCACCGTCTTCGGCCTGGCCGGCTCGCCCATGCTCGATTGGTGGCGTCAGATGGGCTTCACCGTGGCCGCGGAGGGATTCGCCGACCGGCGCTACGAGCCCGACGGCACGCTGCGCTCGCGCAAGTTTCCCGACGCCCTGATCACCGATCCCCAGGCCGCCGCCGCACAGGCCGTCCGATTGGCGCGCGAAGGCGTGGTGCAGACTATCTGCGTACACGGCGATACGCCCGGCGCGGTGGAAATCTTGAAAGCGTGCCGCAAAGCGCTACCATAACTGTTGATGAAGTGGTTCTGGTTGTTGGTCTGGTTGTTGGTTGCGTCCGCCGCGCCTCTGGCGGCGCAATGTACTTATACGGTTACCCCCACCGCGGTCACGGTCCCGGCCAACGGGGGTACGGGCGCAATCTCGGTGAATACTCAGGCCGGCTGTGCCTGGGGATTTTCGTCGGATTCCCCCTGGCTCACCTTGTCGTCCTCCCCGGCGGCGGTTAACGGCGGGGTGACAGGCGGCGGCGTTCTGACTTACACCGCAACTGCCAGCACGCTGCCCACCAGCCAGCAGGGAAATATAACCATTGCGGGCCCAGGCATCGTCATCCCGGTAACACAAGGGGCAACGGTCTGCACCATGACGCTGCAACCCGCTGCCAGTACCATCGGACCCGCGGGCGGATCGAGCACGTTCGGGGTGCAAACCGCCTGTAGCTGGACCGCCTCCACCACCACGCCCTGGATCACCGTTCCAACCACCGCCACCGGAACCGGCAACGGAACGGTACCCTATACAGCCAATCCGAACGGCTGCGTGGACCCTCTCACAGGCACAATCACGGTCACTTCGCAACCGGCCCAGATCTTTACCCTCACCGAGAGCGGCTCGCCCTCTAACCTGACGCTTTCACCGTCTGCACTCACCGCCCCGCAGGCCGGAGTAAGTGGACGGTTCAACGTAGTGACCGGCGTCGGTTGCAACTGGACGTCTTTCACCGACGTGGGTTGGCTCCATATCACGACGTCCAATACCGGAACCGGCAACGGCGGCATCGGCTATGCCGTGGACGCCAATACCGGACCGATGCGCGCCGGCAATATTCACGTGGGGTCGCAGCTTTTTTCCGTAACCCAAGGCGGCGGCGTAACCGTTCCTACCATCCAGCTGACCACGGTGGGAAGCGCCGCGAGCTATGCCACGGCCGCCGTGGCTCCCGGCGAAATCGTGTCTCTCTTCGGAACTAACATGGGCCCCACGCCCGGCGTCGGCCTGCAACTTGCGAATGGCGGCAAATCGATCACGAATGGCTTGGGCGGCGTGCAAGTTCTTTTCGACGGAAACGCCGTTCCGCTGACCTATGCCTCGTCGGTCCAGATCAACGCCATCGCTCCGGTTGGATTGGCCGGCAAGACGTCCACGGTGGTGACAATCACGTATCAGGGACTCACGTCGAACGCCGTGACAGTTCCGGTACAGGCCACGGCCCCCGGTATCTTCTCCGCGGATGGGTCGGGCACGGGCGGCGGCGCCATCCTGAACCAGGACTATTCGCTAAACGTGAGGCTCAATCCGGCGGCGCGCGGCGCGGTGATCGCCATTTACCTCAGCGGCGCCGGCGTCACCAACCCCGTCAGCGTGGATGGCGCTGTGACTGGTCTCACGGCGCCTTTCCCGTCGGTTACGCAACCCGTCGCCGTGACCCTGGGCGGCGTCCCCGTACCGGCGCAGAATATCGTTTATAGCGGCGCGGCGCCAGGCACAGTCGAGGGGCTGACGCAGATCGATGTGGTGATCCCTGCCACTGTTGCGCCCGGACCCACGGTCCCGATTATTGTGACCATCGGCGGCGTTCCGAGTCAGACCGGCATCACTGTCTCGGTGAATTGAGAAGGTGATCGTAGACTTCGCGCTTAGGCAAGCCGCGCCGCCGCGCCACCTGCTTGATGGCTTCCATGCGCGGTATGCCGACGCGTTCCAGCGCGCTCACGGCTTCGTCTAGCGGCGTATCGTCCGGCGGCGGCGCGGTGGCTTTCCCGATCAGCAGCGTGATTTCGCCTTTTACGGCATCGCGGCTTGCCAATTGAGCGTGAATTTCCGCGGCCGTTCCACGCAGGAACTCTTCGTGGATCTTGGTGAGCTCGCGCGCCACCACCACGGGCCGGTCTCCGAGCGTCTGCTCCACAGCTTCCAGGGATTCCAGAATGCGGTGCGGCGCTTCGTAGAAAATCACCGTGACGTGTTCGTCGGCGATGGCTTCGAGGGCCTTGATTCGCTGCCCCGGCTTGTGGGGCAGAAAACCGGCGAAGCGGAACGAGTCGGTGGGTAATCCCGAAGCGGACAGCGCCGCCACCACCGCCGAAGGGCCTGGGATGGGGTACACCGCGATGCCGCTTTCAATCGCGGCGCGCACCAAGCGGTAGCCGGGGTCTGACACCAGCGGCGCGCCCGCGTCCGAGACCAGCGCAATGGCCGCGCCCTCGCGCAGCCTTCCGGCCAGCTCTTCGGCGCGCTCGGTTTCGTTGTGCTCGTGATAGCTGACCGCGGGCTTCTGAATCCCGTAATGGTCGAGCAGCTTGCGCGTTTGGCGCGTATCCTCGCAGGCGATCAGGTCCACTTCGCCCAGCACGCGGACGGCGCGGTAGGTGATGTCTTCCAGATTGCCAATGGGGGTCGCGACCACATAGAGGCGGCCGGGCATATTCCGAGTATGGCGCAATACGG
Organism: Bryobacterales bacterium; assembly: GCA_003135055.1. Lineage (GTDB taxonomy): Bacteria > Acidobacteriota > Terriglobia > Bryobacterales > Bryobacteraceae > PALSA-243. The sequence goes on from PLDF01000276.1 coordinate 31,148, forward strand.
GGCGGTGTACTGGACCGCGAGCCAGGAAGCTGGCTTAGTACGGCGTTCTGCAAGATACGGCCGCGGACCAGGTTCCCGCGGACGCCGAAGCGCGTTCACACGAGGTCTACAAGACGGCAGGACGGGTTACGCTCACGAGAAATTTGATTATTTCGGCGTCTCGTCGATCTCGTCGATCTCTATGTCGCGCTTCATCTCTATATGGCGCTTCAGTACGTCAGTCAAGAGTTCCGGCAAACCAATTCCCTTTTTACTCAGCCTTGCGGGAAAAGTATTCCCAAACGCTTCGCTCGATCAAAGTGCGCAAAAAGACTTTTGCGCCCAAGGGAATGTGGTGCAGATCGCGAACTCCGTTGCTGAAATCGATCTCGGCGGACATCTCGTCGTCGTCGACGGACCGATTATTCATACGCTTCCTTTATAGCATCGGCGAATCTCCGTTTGTGTCGCTCCGCGCGCCGATATGATACGGATTTTCGTCGTTTCAGGATCGGATCCGACCATAGATCCACAATGGAAAGAATCGCGCCATTGCTCGCCCAACCGATTGAAAACCAGCGCTCCTCCGTTTGGCTGTGCTCCGGTCGGAGGTAGTGAGGAGTTGCGGGTCGCGAAAGACTGTGGACGCAACCTCAGAAGGCGACGCCGTGTTTACGCTCGTTGGCGGCAGCTTTGCCCTCGTCCCAGTCGAACAGAATCCGCTTCTCATTCAACGTTGAATCTCCAGTACCATGTTATGGGTTGCCGGAATAGCGAACGGCCGATACCGCCATTTTGCGGTACCCCGCGCCTCCGGGCGGCGGCTGCCATTGCCGCGGTGACTTTGGCTGGCGGAAAGCGCACTCCGGGATCGGAAGGAGATTCCGGATGGAACTGAGATTTTAAGCGGATGCTCAGGATAGCTGTGTTCGCCCCAGACACCGGGGCGAAACTGTTTCGGAGGCCCGCCTATTGGCCGTGTTTCGCGACCAGCCCGTTGACATATTCGAGATCTTTTTCGGACCAGTTCGCGGCTGGCTTGCCCATTACCCTACGGTATGGGACGCCGAGCTCCGCCAACCCTTTCGGAAACAGACTCTTCGCGGCCGACTTGACCTCTTCGGCGTGATTCTTGCGGTGAACTCGGGCAGATAGGCGCTTCGGTGTTTTCGTCCGGCTAGGTTTTGATTTGGCCGGAGCGGCGCCGATGCCGGAATCCGGGTGGTCCACGCCAATCGCTTTGGCCGCTGCTCCGGCGGCGTGACCCACGTATCTTGCTGCGCTAGCCAGAAAACCTTCAGATTCCGGGATGTGTTCGTGGTTCGATTTCCGTGTTGCTTTGGTAGCGGCCATAAATTCTTCCTCTTTTCCCGACTCTAGTGCCGGTGGTTCAATGGGAACCACAACGCGATTCGGAAAGCACGTTCCATGCCATATGGCGTCTCCCCGGAACGCAAGAAGGGGGCGCTCTAAGTCTAACGGTCGAGAGATCGACTTTTAACGCCTCCAGCGCGTCATAGAATACAACTATGTACCGCATTGTGCTCTTCGCCTCATTGGCGGCCGCCGCATTCGCGCAGGACCCAGCCGATCTGTTCAACCGCGCGCCGGCCGATGTCGAACAGGCGTTGCGCGCGAGAATCACGGAGTTCTATCGCTATCACGTCACCGGTGAGCACCGCAAAGCCGAGGCACTAGTGGCGGACGACACCAAAGACTACTTCTACGACGGTAATAAGCCGCACTACATCAGCTTCGAAATCGGCAAAATCGATTACTCCGACGGCTACACGAAGGCTAAGGCACTCGTGGTCGTGAAGATGGCCGTCATGCTTCCGGGGTTTAACGGGAAGGTGATGGATATACCTAGCGCGAGCTATTGGAAACTCATCGACGGCAAGTGGTATTGGTACCTCGACGCGGCCATGCGAAACGCCAGCCCCATGGGCGAGATGAAACCGGGGCCGCCCAGAGCCGACGGCGCGCCGCCCATGCCCGTGATTGCTGCAAGCACCGAGGAATTATTCGCTCAAGTAAAGGCCGATAAGGCGGAGGTGGAAGTGAAGGCGGGATCGCCGGACCAGATCGCGATTACCAACGGCATGATTGGGCCGATCAGTCTTGCGGTGCAGGGCAAGATCGAAGGTATAGAAGCGGCTTTCGACCGCGCGGAGATCAAGCCCGGAGAAAAGGCGACCCTGACGGTAAAGGCCGCGGATGGAGCCAAGGCCGGCGTTCTGACCGTGCTCGTCCAGCAAACCGGCCAGAAGATCCCCATTCAGGTGCTCCTCAAGTAGGGCGGCGCAAGCGTCGTCAGTTAACCTTCCGGCTTGCGCGAGAAGCGCGCTTTGCTGGGCCCCGTATCTGAATGAGCGGCAGCGGCGATTGGTAGCGCCGGCTGATGCCCAACTGTTGGGTCACCGGGGAATCGCAGCACGGTCCCGGATCACAGGGTTGAGCCGTACGACTCTGCACAAAGGCTTACAGGAACTGCCAGATCCGAGATAAGCCGCGGGCGCAGATGTACTCTGCAATCCCCACGTGCTTCTCGCGCAAGCCGGAATCCAAACCGTCAGCCATGACGGTATCGTACAATTTCTCGCTTCAAAAGTCCGCCTTATTTTTGCCAGGCTCCTTACTACCGTGGCGGGAAACGGGACGGCTGGCTTAAAGCGGTGACAACGGCCCCGCCACCGGCGCACAGTTGGCCGGTCCTTCTGCCGTAGCCGTGGATTCCGCCGGCAACCTTTACATCGCCGATACCAGTAACAATCGCATCCGCAAAGTTTCGAGAGGAGTGATCGGCACCGTGGCCGGACAGGGAACGTTTGGCTTCAGTGGCGAAAACGGCCCAGCCATCAGCGCGCAGTTAGCAAGCCCGAGCGGCGTCGCCGCGGATGCTGCGGGCAGCCTTTACATCGCCGATACCAGTAACCAGCGCATCCGCAAAGTTTCGAACGGAGTAATCACTACAGTCGCCGGAGGTCTGACGGGGACCATCAGTTGCGATAACGGTTTGGCGGCCAGTTCTCAGTCGTCCTTTCCCCAAGGCATCGCCGTGGATTCCGTTGGCAACCTTTACATCGCCGATACCAGCGACTCCTGCATCCGCAAGGTCTCGGGCGGGGTAATCACTACCGTGGCGGGGAATATCACAGGCGGCTTCGGGGCGACAACGGCCCGGTCACCAGCGCCCAATTGAGCGGCCCTCAAGGCGTCGCTGTGGATTCCGCTGGCAACCTCTACATTGCCGACACCGCTAACAGCCCACCCGCAAGGTCTCGAACGGTGTGATCACGACGGTGGCGGGAAACGGAACGTCTGGTTTAGGCGTCGACAACGGCCCCGCCATTGACGCCCAACTCAACCACCCGACAGCCGTCGCAGCGGACTCCGCGCGCCGCTATTCGCCGTCTCCGGCGGCCAGATAAACTTCCAGGGTCCCTTGGGAGCTGGCAACCCAATCGCAGGCTTCTCTTTCCGCCACGTTCGACGGCCAGCCCAGCGCGACTCAAGCCACCACCCTTGCCCCTTTCGCCCCCGGAATCTTCAGCATGAATGGCCAGGGGACCGGCCAGGGAGCCATCCTCGATACATCCTACCGTCTGGTCGATTCCTCAAACCCCGCAACCGCGGGCAGCACGATTCTACAGATCTACTGCACGGGCCTCGGCGCAGTGACTTACCAGCCGCCGAGCGGCTCGCCCCCACTTACTAACCAACTTTCGCAAACCACGACCAGCCCGATAGTAACCATCGGCGGCGTGCAAGCCCAGGTGTCATTCTCCGGTCTCGCGCCAGGGTCCGTGGGCGAGTACCAGGTGGATGCGCGCGTCCCGGCAGGCTCGTCCAAGGGCGCCGCAGTCCCCGTCGTGATCGCCATCGGAAGCGCAACCTCGAACACCGTGACCATCGCGGTGCAACGACCCGCTGGGTCCGTATGGCGTTTATCGGCGTTCATCTGCGGCCCAAGATTTTCGCGGCGACTCACTCCGGAAGCCCCAAGAATGAGGCTCCCACGCCCCGGCCAATGGCAATTGATAAGCAGTTGTTTTCAAGAAAAGTTGGCTTCGTTCCGACAGGCTCCCGATAGCCGCAATCCCAAAGCATAGCTGCACACAGCATGTATCGTTCCCGCACAGATCGTTCTCATCCGTCCCTTTGATGCCCACTGCAAGCAGCCGTTAACGATCACGCAAGAATCAACTTTATTCTCCTCGCCTTTTCAATCACTTACAGACAACCCGCCCCTGAGCGCCCGATTCCGCATGCTAATGTCAAATCGGGAAGCTGGTTTGCGCCACCACTCCTGACGCCGGCAAATTTTCTGCCAGCGCTGGAAGCATTGCGCGAAGTAGCTCCTAACTACCCAGCCGACGGGAAGCGCCTCGGATTCGAAATCGCAACCTCCGCTGGAGGGGAGCCAGTTATCGGTGCGCCACGGGCCCCCCCGCCCGCAACGGAATGCTCTCAATCCTCAAACCCGCGGCGTATCCAAACTCACTAACAACTATCCACAGCGACGCCCCAACCAGATCCACGACGGAATCTCCGCTTCCTCGGCGCACTCAGCCATTGCCTTTCAATTCATCCTCGTCAAAGACTCCGATAAAACTCCGCGCGGTCTCCAAGTCTCCGCGCCTCCGCGTTGAACACTCACTCTCGCCTTTCCAACCAACTCCCGCGAGATTGGGTCTGTTTTTTCGAGTCCCGCGGCCGCCTCTACCCCGGCATCCGGTCGCCGCACATAGCCAGCACCTCAATTGCCTGCAAGCAATTCTGAGACACACTATTAGTAGAGATCCCAGTCACCTCGTCAATCGGATTCAGTGCCTCGGGTCCCTTAATCGCCGTGGTCGCATAAGTAAGAGGACGCTGCCGTCCTCCAGTGACCCCCGACCACGCCTTGCTCGCGAACGCCGCTTCCTTAGTCTGCACGTAGACATAACCAGCCAGCCGCCCTGGGTCGGCGAACCGCGCATCCGCACCCTCAGTCCCGCTGGTCATATCGCGCGCCACCACATCCTTACTCGCCGACATCAGCCGGCAATATTGCAGCCACGCCTTCTTCCATCCGGGATGGTCGATAAGCTCGTTCAGCTCGAAAATCACTTCGGCGCCACCCATAATCACGGTCAGGTTGTAGTGGCCGAAGCCATCCTCCACCATAGGGTAAAGCTTGCCGGTCGCCGGGTCGTATCCATAAAGCTGATTAGGACCGGTCATAAAACCGTAAGGCATCTTGGCGATGCTGTCCATCCCGGCGATAATCTTGTCGCGGTACTTCGGCTCGCCGGTGCGCTCCCATTCCGTCATCCAGCTGCCCACGAACGCCAGCCAGTCCGGGCCGCCGCGCACGCGCGCCGGGTAGGGGTTCGGCGCAGTCAGCGGCGAAGCCAGACGCATTGCGTCGATCTCCAGCGATTTGTAATCGGCGTCCACCACCGCGCGCATCAGGTCGCCCGCGCGCTCGTCGGTGGTCAGGTAATAGAAGAAGCGCCGGTAAGCCGCCTGGCTGATGCGCGCTTCTTTCGCGCCGCATCCCCAATGGCGCACATTGTGCCGCGAGCCCAGCCCCGCGAATCGCCCCAAGTGATAGACGTCCACTTCGCCCGTGTGCCGCGTCATCGCTTCGGCCATGCGGAAAATCTCCGCGCGGCCGGTGCGCAAAAAGCTATACCAGAGCCACATGTCCGTGCCCAGTTCGGTGTTATCCCACGCAAACCCGCCGATGTCGTAGCGCCACATGTGCCGCGGCCCGTCGTGCTGGTGCATCACGTCGCCGTAATTCCAGAAACCGTACCAATGCCGCTGCTCCACCTCCTTGTGATAGAGCGCGAAGGCCGCGTCCAGTTGGTCTTCAATTTGCCGCTTGGCGGACGTGGAGCGGTCGGGCAGACTCCAGATGCCGAACACTCCGGCCGCGTGGATGTGCTGAGGCGTAGCCACAATCAGCGGCGGCTCCTCGGCAAGCTGCGCCTGATGCGCCGTGTCTTCTTTCGACGGAACGCCGGCGCTGGGGAAGAGCGTCATCTCACTGGTGCGCGCCACGCCGTGGGGTGTGCTGAAACCCGTCTGCACGTCTTCGTAGCTGGAATCGAGGTCGTGCGCGTGCTCCACGCCGTTCACCAAATCGTAGTGGCGCAGATCCATCGCCGGCGCGTCGGGCGACCACAGCCATACGCGCAGCTCAGCGCTCGTACCCGTCGCGTTCCGCACCTCCAGCGATCGCGGGTGCGATTGCCAGAAGTGCCGCAGCCCCACGGCCAGGCCGCCCGAGACGTCGCCGGCGAACACCAATCCCGATGCTCGATGGCCGGCAGCGGCGTCCAGCCAGCAGCTTTCGCCGTTGACGCGCTTCTGGACAGAGAAACCGTCGGCGGACGCTTGTACCAATTTGTAGTCGCTCCACACCGCCCAATCGTGCAACAGTTTCTGTCCGGCGGCGTCGAACGCTTCGCGTTTGGGCAGTCGCTTGCCCGCAAGCTGTTCGGCGAAAACGTTGGTGCGGCTACCCGGCGCCATCAGGAAGCGCCGGCCAGTGGCGGGCTGCACCGGTTCCGACCAGAGTCCTTCGCCTTCGCCGGAGAAGCGCACGTGCCGGTTGTGAACCTGCTCGCGCATCGGAACGCCGAAAGCCACGCCCAGGCCGCGGATGAAATCTCTTTTATCGTCGCCGTCAAAAACAAAACTATGGATGAGCCGGATGCTTTCCAGCCCCGCATAGAAGTAGAGTCGCACCGTGAACGGCAGCCATTCGCGCGCCCCGGAATCGGCCTTGTGGACGCCTTCAATCTTCACCGCGGCGCGAACCGGGCCGCGCTGCTCCACCGTGACTTTCCGGATATCGCTAGTGAAAGATGCCCCGCCCTCAAGCATGCAAATAAGGCGCGCGGACCCGGTGACTGCGCGCCCATCCATCGTGATGGAATCGATGAATGCCGCGCCCTGCTTCGAAATCCGCGCTTGAATCCGTCCGGTATCAATGTCGACGGCGGTGCCCGATTCGGTTACCTTGATGGGAGAAGCCGGCGGTGCTGGAGTGCCAGGCGCAAGCCGGAAATCGCCAGCGGTATGTGCGACAGTGGCGAACCCAGTCCACTTGATCGATCCATCGGGCCAATAAGCCAGCGGCCACTGTTGCAACGGCAGCGCCGTCCCGCCCGCGGTCAGGCTGAATGTCTGCGACTTCGAGACAGTGCCACGAGGCCAAGGAATGCCCCAACTGACGCCGGCTTCGAGCGGCGGAGTCATACCGCCCAACCAATTGAGTGCAGGCGACGTGGGAACGGGCGCCGCGTCCTGAGCTTCCAGAGCAATCGCAGCCAGCGTGGAAGCTGCGCTGCGGCGGAGAAGATCTCTACGAGTCATAGGTTGCTAACGAGTGATGGTGAAGACCGGTCCCAACAGACCGGCGGGAACCGGCTGGAGGTTCTGCAGATCCTGCGGCTGAAATCGCTCGCCGTACTTCGCATTCAGCGCCCGGTAGTCTGGCAACGGGCCCTTAGCGAGCTCGTTGAGTGCCAGGTTCGCGACAACCACGCGGATCGTGTTCGCGCCAATGTGGAGCAAATCACCGATGTAGACGTCGTACGGCGGACACCATACCGAACCCGCCAGTTTGCCATTCACATAGACCTTCGCTGCTTCTCGCACGGGGCCCTCTAGCATGGCCCGCATTCCGCTCCCGGAGCGTCGCACGGAGTCCTCCACCGGCGTTCCCGCCCCGAAAGAGAGATAAATCGAATCGAACATGTCGTGAACGTCGGCAGTCGTCTCGTAGGTCGCGGTTCCCGAGTAGTACTTAGTGGCCGGATCATCGGTCCATGAACGGAGGGGGTTCATGTTCTGCGTAGTGCCCAAGCCGTCGAAGGTTACTCTCCACTTTGGATCAAACACAATAAAAGGCATGTTGGCGTGCATCGGCATAGGCGGGCTCGTGGTCCCCTCGGCAGTTCTCGAGAACACCAGCACGCGCGATTCGTACGGATCGAGGTTCAGTTGAAGCACTCCGCCGCCGATCCGTCCATCCATAGGATTCCACCGGGCCTGCCATAACTCCCCGGTCCGGAATTTCGCGTCCGACTGCACCGGATGGTTGCTTGTGTTCACCACAAAATAGATTTCCGCATAAGGCAGATGCCGGTGCACGAAGCCGATTTCCGGCGCGCGTTCCAGGTCCGGCGTAATCGCCTTCTTCAACGCCTCGCCCACCGACGCCGTATCCCGCGTATCAAACACAAAGCCGCCGAAGCGCTTGTACTCTTCGAGCTTGTGCTTGGTCGCCTCGGGCATACGCTGCGGAGCAGGCAGCACTAACGCCTTGTATGGAATCCCGCCATGCGCAATTGCCGCGTCGTCGATGAAGTCGAAATTATACCCGGCGTCGAGAATCTGTCCGATCAGATCCGGCCCCAGCCGCGCATCGAGCGCCTTGTTAATCGAATCGTTGCCCAGAGTGAAGCCGGCGTAAATGTCATCTGTCGGAACGTAGATGGCGACATCGTTGACCGGCTCGCCCTGCCGCAACAGAAAACTGATGCGCTGCAGGTAGAGCGCGATATCGGGCATCACCATCCACCAGGGATTGTGATTGTTGAACACGGCGGCGGCGTAGAATCGCCAGCCGGGCTCGCCGGCTTGCGGCGGCGAATAAGGCCAGCCGTGACCGATCAACTGGTTGATGCCTTCCAGAAAATGCAGATCCGCCTCGGCCTTCATGTCGAGCGGCGTGGCGCGGAACACCGGCGAATGCAGCCACGTCCAGGTCTCCGAAGACGTCACCGGCCGGTTGTAGAGATGACTCGCCGAAGAGGCCCAGCGAGTGGACGAAGCGTGCCGCCATTGCGACCCCTCGCCCTCGGGCAGGTCCTCCAGCGCGTTGCTCGAGAGGCTCACCGGCGGTGTGCCATAACTCTGCGAACGGAACAGCGTGCCGTGGCGATTGGCCCATTCGCGGATAGGCGTGAGGTAATTCTCGTTAGCCAGTTCAGTCAGCGTCAGCCCCCAATCGTGGCGAACGTCGGCGGCCTTCGGGCCGATGTCGATACCGGCCAGCGCTGGCAGATACGGCGTAAGATCATAGCCGCGCCGCCTATGGAATTCGGCGAGGAAGTTAGGCGTCCAATCGGATCGTTCTACTTCCAGGCTGTCGCTGAAGACGGCGTAAGGCGGCGTTTTCGCCAGCGCGCCCAACAGCTTTTCGCCAACGATGTTCAGATGGGCGTCGATGGCGGAGCGGTCGTAGTGATCGAGCACGAAACCTTCGGCGCCGACAGCCGCGCGCTTCACCATCATCCGGGTGCGGCTGGAGATGAAGAAGAGCGCGGTGCGGTCATGCGACTCGGCGGCGATGGGAATAAGTCCGGAAGGGTCGCCGTACATGATGTCCATGGGCCGGTAGTCCCGACCGGACCCGGCAAACAGCGTGATGAGGGTTTCCCCTTCCGCAACCGCAATTCGCGGCAACTTCACTTTGTCGGCATTCGCGGGAATTGGCACGCGCTCCACGCGCAAACGCCCCGCCGCTTGCGTGATGGGGACATGCGGCCCGCCGTACGGCCAACCGCTGCACAGAGTGAGGTCCATGCGCATGCCCAATTCGCGCGCTTTTTGCCCGGTGAAAGTGAGTGCGTCCAGAAATTCCGGCGAAAGATAAGGCAGATTCTTCAGCCCAAGCTGCGGATCGTCGAGCGTCAGCGGATACACCGGCTGCACCTCAAAACCGCCGATGCCGCCTTCCTTCATGGTGCGCATCTCGCGCTCCAGCTCGGGCTTTTCGACGGCCGAACCGAACCACCACCAGCGCATCATGATGCGCGCGTCGTCGGGTGGATGCTGAAACGCCTGCTTCAGCGCCGCCAGATCGGCGGGCGCGGCGGCAGCCCTCAATACCCAAATCCCGAAGGCCGCTGCCAAAATCGGCAGACAGAGCCGGAGACACCTTGTGCGCATCATAGTAGGATAGGCCTCCTGGCCTGTCGCTTGCCTACCATCCTATGCCTTCCCGCCAAGCGGCGCCATGCCAATGCCCGGCTCGCCGCGTGTTTCGGACCGGGAAACGTTTCCACCCCGGCTCCATGTCGGAATCCAGCTTGCTTTCATCGATTTCCAAAAGCAACTGTAGTTGAATGCGTCACTTCCGCCCTACGCTCGCCACTCTTGGAGTTCCGTGATGCAAAACTTGGGCGGCTGGTCCATAATTGTTTGACGGGTGGCGCAATGGCCGCCCATGATCGTTGGTTGGCGGCAACCTATAGTGACTAACAGCAAACAGACCGATATCATCGCCGAGACACTCGACAAGTTCCATGTCGAGCTTCCATCGTGGGGCTTCGCAAACACCGGCACCCGCTTCGGCAAGTTTCTTCAGCCCGCGGCGGCGACTAGTATTGAAGAGAAATTCAGCGACGCCGCGCAAGTGCATCGGTGGACCGGAGTCTGTCCGACCATCGCTCTGCACGTGCTCTGGGACTTGCCGCACGGAGTGAAAGACGCGGATGAGATTCGTACCTTGGCCGACATTCACGGCGTCCGGCCGGGCTCCATCAATCCCAACGTGTTTCAAGATCAGATATACAAGTACGGTTCTCTGGGGAATCCCGATGCGGAGATTCGGCGCGCCGCGCTCGATCACATTTTCGATAGCATCGAGATCGGTATGGCGCTGGGTAGCCGCGACCTTTCGTTGTGGTTCGCCGATGGCTCGAATTATCCCGGTACCCAAAACATCCGCCATCGCCGTAAGTGGTTCGAAGACGGACTGCGCGCCGCTCACGCGCGCATGTCGAAGGACCAGCGGATGCTGGTGGAATATAAGCCGTTCGAACCAGCCTTCTATCACACCGACATCGCCGATTGGGGCATGGCGCTGCTGATGGCGCAGGGCGCCGGCCCGTCGGCGAAGGTGCTGGTGGATACGGGGCACCACTATCAGGCGCAGAACATCGAGCAGATTGTGGCGTGGCTGCTCGATCTCGGGATGCTCGGCGGTTTCCACTTCAACGACCGCCGCTATGCCGACGACGACCTGACCACCGGCTCCATCGACCCCTATCAGGTGTTCCGCATCTTCCACGAGATTCTGCACTTCGAATGGGAAAAGGGGATCCGCGCCGATATTGCATACATGATCGACCAAAGCCACAATTTGAAGGGCAAGATTGAGGCCATGATTCAGACCGTGACGTCCATTATGGAGCATTTCGCCAAAGCCGCGCTGGTGGATCACCGGAAGCTGGCGAAATTGCAGGAGTCATGCGATCTCGTGGATGCGGAAGGTTGCTTGAAGGACGCCTTTTCCACCGACGTGCGGCCGGCCATCCGCGAGTGGGCGCGCGCCAAGGGCTTGCCCGAAGATCCTATGGACGCATTCCGCCAGAGCGGCTATCTGGAGCGCATCACCGCCGCGCGCACCCGGAAAAACATGGCCGCAATTAGCAGCTACGCTTAACCGAGACATGGCCCGCTACGCGTTTAAGCTGCGCATCAAGGCGGATGCGATTGAAGAGTACGAGCGCGAGCACGCGCGCGTCTGGCCGGAGCTGCTGGCGAAGCTGAAGGAAGTGGGAATATCCGAATACTCCATCTTCCGCCGCGGGCAGGACCTGGTGCTCAGCCTGCGCGTGGACGATTTCGACAAGGCGTGGGAGGCGCTGGATCGCGACCCGGTGAATCAGCGCTGGCAAGCACTCATGTCGCGCCTGTTCGAGCCGGTGCCGGACAAGTTGGCCGGCGAGCGCTTCGCCATGATGAAAGAAGTATTCTACCTGGAGTAAGTGGGGCGGCCAATCCTGGCTGCCGCCGGCTTTCCAGCCGGCGAATCGGATGTGACCTCGTGACTCCGGGCTGTCTCAGTTATCCGCCGAAGCGTGCCGCCTTCGCCAGAAGGAGCGTTCAGGCCACCTTTGCTCCTCGAGATAATAGCGGCGCCGGGCGGCCAGATACCCGGACCATCCATGTTGGATGAGCCGCCGGTACCGCTCGATACTCGACGCCGATCCGCTTCGCAGGAAGTCGGAAATAGCGTAGGAAGCCAGAATTCCGGAACGTAGCGAGCGGGCGATGCCCTGTCCGGAGAGGGGATCGTGGGCGCAAGCGGCGTCTCCCGCGGCGATCCAGCCATCGCCGGCAGGTTGCTCCAGATAAGCCGAGCCTGCCGGGCGCACCATCTCTCCGCACGCGGGCCGCGCGGGAACGGCGCAGCGGATGAACCGGGTCTGTTCGAGCGCTTCGCGCCAGCTCGATTCGCGATCGAGACGGTATTGCCGTGCGATATCGGGATCGGTCATGAAGGTCGCGACGCGCCGGTTGCCGGTCAGCGCGGCTGTGTACCACCAGCCGTCGGCGGCCGCTTCAATAAGCGTTCGGGGCTCGGAATCTTCGTCAGCCGGAAAGAATCTGGAGAAGCCCACCAGAGGATCGAGGGATACCGGCAGGGCGCCGAAACGGCGGACGATGGAGGCGGTGCGTCCGGTAGCGTCCACGATGAACCGGGCGTGGATGGGAGCGCCGGCGGAGATCTCGATATGCCAGCCGCATTCTGTTCGCGCGGCGCCCTCGACACGGACTCCGGTGAGGACGGCGACGCCGCGCGCTTCTGCCTGTTTCGCCAGGAAGCCGTCAAACCGCGCCCGATCGAGATGCCAACCGTGTCCCGGCCAGGAATAAATGGCGTGATTTTCGCGGAGTACGGGCGCGCCCCAAGCGGATGCGACGGCATAGACGGGACGCCACCGTTCGTGCTCGAAGGCTTCCCATATCCCGAGGCTTTCGAGCGTTCCGCGGGCGATGCCGGGAAGTACCTCGCCGGGGCGAGCTGTTTCGTAGCTCGCTTGTTCGATCAGTCCGATGGACAGGGCGGGAGAGTGAGTGCGAAGCGATAACGCGGTGGCGCACCCGGCTGGCCCAGCGCCTACTATGGCGACATCAACCGCGCTCTGCATAGCTGGCGCACTCCGTGGTGGAACGGCGGGCGGCCGGGCGCCGATTGTCGCCATGACGGCGCGCGCGAGACCGGAAAACCCGGTCGCAAGAGCCGGTCGGAAGCGCCTGTCTCACGATTCCTGGACGGCGTAGAAAGAAGCCGTTACTCCCGCCGGAGAGACTCCGACAAGCCCTTTCCCCCGGAAGCGGACCTGCATGGGCGAGCCATAACCGAACGAGCCGTGCAACGCGAGCTGCCAATCCGGGCCAATGGTTCCACCAAGCACGGGGGAAGATACTTCCTGAATATCCAGCGTTCCGCGGCCGAATTCAAGTTTGTCGAACTGCTGACTCAAGTCAGGGTCGCTCAGCAAGCTCCGATAAGTCCACTTACCGGCAAAAGGATCGGTTGTCATGGGTCCTCCTGGTTTAGTCCTCCTGGTTTCGCTCGACGCTGATGTACTTCTTGTCTGGGGATGGAGTGTCAATCTCGTTCGGCTGCAGATACGGATTCCGAATCAGGAAACCCAGCCGCGACCACTCCGTTACCATCTTGAGGTCTCCGGCATAAGTCTGGGGTACGCCCCGGGACCACGTCAGGAACTGGTAAGAGGGTGCGCCATCGCTGCCGATGGATACCACCTCATAAGACTGCAAAGGCCGATGCGCCGGCCACCACAGCGTCTCCCATACTTTCTGTTCCAGCTTGAGCCACGGGTCGTTCTCGGACTCCGGATCGATCTTGTTCCATAACTCGTAAGTAATGTCGATATCCTGCGTGGTGCACTCGTTGAAATCGGCTTGCCACGGGAGCGCGGAGTACTTAGTAAGATCGCCGGGTTGCAGCCCGGTCTCGAAGTCGCTCGCCTGACTCAAATCATTGTCGCCATTGCCAAGGTATAACTGCTCCGAAATCGCATTGGCATTGGCGTTCGCCGCCGTCTGACCGAAGCCATAGAAGGCGGGATCGGCCTTGATGCGGAACGGTTCCTTATATATCGACGGATTGCGGATGCTCCAACAGATTTCGCCGCCGGGAAAAAACGCGCCTCCGAGCAGATTCGAAAGCACGCCTCGATCGAGATCGCGGGCGGTTCGGTTCTGCCAGCCGAGATATGGCTGGAACGGATCGATCGCCGTATCCGAAACCCATCCCTCGTCGACTTCGTTGTAGAATTTGCCCTCGGCCCACTGACGCAGGATATAGAGCTGATAATCGGTCAGGCGCAGAAACTTCGACGGCAGCTCGTTGTTACTCGGACCATCTCCGGCAAGCAGCGGCATCAACGGAAGGCGGAAAAGACGGCTGTCCGGCTTGCCCGCGGTACGGAATACGTTCTCTTCGCCCGGACGGCGAAGAATCTCATACAGGTAATTCCGGTAATCGTGGAACGGATCGTTAGTGGCGATGGGGATGGCCTTGTGAAATTCGGCTTCCATCAGGCCGCCGGTGCGGAAGCGCGTCATGGCGCCGGCCGCAATGTTGTGGATCGTGCCCCGTATAACGTGTTCCACCACATTGTCGCCCTGACCTGCAGCGGCTTCGCCGCCGGCGTGCAGAAATGCGGCCAGGGTTCTGGTGTTGACCAGACCGCCTTCCCAGTGGGTGATGGTCGCTTTGATGAGTGGCTCCAGAGCCCGGTCCACTGCCTCTTTCAGTTGCTGCTTTGCAGCGAGATAATCCGGCGCATCCAATTCATTCGCCGCCTTCCATCGATCCAGGTACTCGGAGGGAGTTAGCCCGTTTTGCGGCAGAACGGCTTGTGCGAAATCCGCGGCAGCCGACTTCAGAGCAGCCTCGTAATCTTCGGCAACGGAGTCAAGACCCGAGTCATGCCCCGAATCGCGCATCGCCGCGCGTACGGCTCGCAACTGGCGGAAGAGGCTCTTTCCCTGTGTTGCGTCATCCGCATTCGCATTCGCTTTCTCCGGCGGCGTGCCACCGTCGATGCTGCCATGGGTGCGGATCTTGCCGTGCAAAGCGCGCTCCACGGCGTCGTCGAACATCTGCAGCTTCAATTGGATGGCATCCAGAAACAGATCGCCGGATTTATTTCCGCCGATCGCCGCATCCCGAAGTCTCCCCAGCGCCCGATGGCTCAGCATGGGAGGAACGGAGGCTCGCGTCACGTCGAAGTTGCCGCGCTGCGTCTGGTTATGCGGATAATTCGACTGCTGCAATACATTGTTCAGGTAACTCATTTCATCGGCGCGGAAGAGGATGGGCCAGACGTCGCGGTAGAACCAGGGCTTGTAATCGGGGTTCCAATCGAGAGGCGAGGCATTCCAGTGCATCAAGGCGCCCATGTCGTTGGGATCGATGCGCGCCGGCTTATCGTATGTGCTGGGGACGCCGTAGAGATCGGGACGATAGGCGAACTTGCGGACGGAAAGATCGTAAACCACGTCCTCAATGGTGACCAGATCGAGTATCTGAGGCGCATAACGCGGGTAGGCGGTCACCACCCAGGCCGGATATTCAACATCGACGTAACGCTGCCGCCCTACATCCTTTGAGAACATGACCAGCCGCGCCATCACCGGACCGTCGGAGATGTCGTCGAACCATCCATCGGTGTTGGCGTAACTATCGATCCGCGGCTGGCCCAATCCGCTTTTGGCCGTGCCCGAGTTACCGTGCCCGCCCAGCACCAGCAGGCGGCCATGATCGT
This sequence comes from Bryobacterales bacterium, assembly GCA_003135055.1. GTDB lineage: Bacteria > Acidobacteriota > Terriglobia > Bryobacterales > Bryobacteraceae > PALSA-243. The sequence goes on from PLDF01000276.1 coordinate 46,723, forward strand.
CCGTAAGAATCTCGCCCAGGGTGTCGATTTTATTGGGCGTCAGATGTTCCGGCGGAAAGCGCGTGGCGTAGACGCCGTTGCCGTTACGGTCGAAGGACGCGCGGCGCCGAGTGGCGCCGTCTACGAAGCGGGCGCCGGGGTCGATGATCAACTGCTGGCGCGCGTTGTCATCGGTGACATCGGCGTTGCGCAATGGGTGCGTGGCGCTGTAACCGTGCTCTCCCGTGAGTCCGTCGAAGGAGTACCAAGCCGCTTTCTTATTGGCGAGATAAACCCGCCACTGAATATCGACCAGGGTTCCGGCGTTGCCGCCGCCCTCAATCTGGTCGCCGATGTGGAGCGGAGCGCCTTCCGGATGCTCGTCGTCGTAAACATAGATGTGGAATCGCGCGGCCTGTCGTTTGATTCGCCCTTCCGCGTCCTTGAACTTCGTCACTGTGGCCTCGGATTCACCATCGGGCGAGAGCAGCGGATTGCCCCGCGAATCGCACGCGATAGGCAGAGAAGCCGGCTTCTCGGGCGAAATGCAGAACTCATCGGGACTGTCTCCCAGTCGAGCGATCCCGAGAGCGGGGTGAATGCGGTATGTCGAAGGCACGTGCGGGCTCCTGTCCGTGTCCGTTAGTTGCTAGTCGTACTTATTTACTTAATCCAGGAAATTGAGAGAGACGCCTTCCAGCCGGAGCAACTCACTCTCCTCCCGATAGTCGGCGCCGATCACCACCAGCGTGATCTGCAGAGTGGTCGCTCCGCCATCGAGCAATCGCTTCGCGCATCCGGTCACGTTCACCCGATGATTACGGGGCGTGTTGTGACTTCGCGGGCGCAGATCGTACTTACGGGGACGGGGAGGCGGCGGATCGCAATGGCCCGGACCCCCGAAGCAGGATCCGTGGCCGAACACCGCGAGGTATCCGGCATAGTTCGGGTTGTCGAGCGGCGTGGCGGCATTGGCGTCGGGCAGATTCAGGAAGACGCGGATGAAGCACGACCGCGGCAGTTGCGGCACGCGATGCAGGCGCACTTCCGCCCTCTCGAAAGCATGACGCACCGGCTCCGGAATGTCGATGGGCTGCGACGCGAAGCGGCCCACCGGCGCCGAAGCTCCTACCGGCAACACATAGGACGACTTGACGTACTCATAGCCGAATCGCTGCATGTCGAGCGTGTCGCGCACCGTGTATCCCCACGGCGTAAGAACAGAATCCAGATCGACCGGATTGGAATTCGGATGCATCTGCTGCCATTCCGACCACAGGCGATCGACGTTGGAATGGATCGGCCAAAAGACGGGATCGTAGGAGGCCGTCAGATTGCTGAACATGTCCCCCAGACCGGGTTGGCTGTACATGTCGTCGCGCGTGTGGAACTTGCGGCCCACCACCTGGACGGACTTGTTGCGGTCGTCCGGCGCCGCGGCGGGCGGGACGTCCGGGTTCATTCCTCCGGTCCAGATGTGGAGCGTGTTGTGAGGATTCTGGTCGATGAAACCGAACGCGTCGTCGTAAGAGCTGCCGCCGCCGAAGTCGCGAAACGTGCGCACGCTCAGTATCTGCTCGATGTCTTCCGCGGTCGGGTAGTGGTAGTGTATGACCGTATTGATGGTCGTGTTTCCGGAATCGTCGTGATATTCGGCCGGATAGCGCAGCGGATACCAAAGCGAATTGGCATCGAGCAGCGCATCGATGAAGCGTTTCCGTTTGTCGCCGGTGGCGTAATCCGCGCCTACTGAATTCGCTACCGCGGTGAAGAATAGCTTCTGCGAAACGTAGTGGTTGCCGGCGACTTCCGATTTCAGCTTTTCAACTACCTCCGGCGGAAAACCGCGGGCAGAGAGAAACGGGAGAGACTTCGCGGTGAGCCGGGCCTGGAACGGCTTCGGAATGATCCAGCCTTTTTCGGGCGTCGCGGGCGCGTATTGGGGCATAGTCCAATCCCAGTACGGCACGGTAACGTCGGGACAGTGATCCTGAAGCGCCTGCTCGAACTCGTAGATATAAATCCGATGCCAGGGCAGAAAGCGCTCCCAGCCGTGCTGGCAGTGGTTCTGGTGAATCAGCGCGAGATTGTTGTAACTGCGCGAGTCTTCCGGCCACTTATTCAGCTCATACAGCTCACGCATGGCAAACCGGAGTTTTTCGAGCTGGATCTCACTCATGCAATCGACATTCATCCGCTGCTTGAGCTCTCCGCGCTCGAACATGTACTCGTTGGCGCCGCCTTCGTGAACGGAGAATTGTTCTGGTTCGGCGATTGGTTCAGCGACGCGAGCCAGGGCGATGGTTAGAGGCTTGGGCGGGATATCGAAAGCCGCAAGATCGGTATCGGAGCGGGGGCAGCCATCGTCGATCCACTCTGAGATCGTCTCAATATCGGACGGCGGGACAGGACTTCCGCCCCACGGGAGACGCGGGAAGCGCGATCCATCGAACGGCGGGTCGCCGCGGAGGCCCTGTATGAGGCCGGACCGCGACGCGCGGCTTTCGGCCGACGATGAAGGAAGATGCGAACAGCACGAGTGCTTCGTCTCTTCGGCGGCGATCAGCCTTACGCCGTAGAGGGTTGCGTCGAGCAGACGTTCCAGCGGCAATTCCCAGAAAGGGCCCAGGCCGCCGTAATCCGACGCGCTGTTTCCGGCTGCCGTCCGAAGAATCTCCCGGAACTGCCGGTAGCGGCTCGGTGCAGCGGTTTCAGATGTTGGCATAGACTCGGCTTCCTTGTTCGGAATACATTTAGCGGTGTTTGACGATGGTCTTGTTTGAAGCTACCTCGATGAGTTGCATCATGCCGCGATCGTCATGGCCCAGAATGCCGGGATTCGGCTGATGCTCCGGAATCGGAGTTTTCGAAGATAAGACTGCCGCCATTCTGGCCGATGCGCGTGGCCTTAGCCTTTGCATCGAAGACATCCGGATCGAAGACAGCGATACCGTTGATGCACTGGATTGCAATTCGTAACATAAGCCTGCAACCCTTTCCATTAGAATGTCGATTGTCGGCGTTCTTACCGCGCTTGATAAGACTTCAACTCGATAAGACGCTGCAATGGTTATAACGGTGATTTGTTCCCGTGTCAATCAATTTCGCGGTGAAACCGGAGATTCTAATCAGCGCGGTGAATCAGCCCGGGATTTACCCGATGCCATCGGGCGAGTGAACACTTTCGGGGACGGCTATGGGATAACTTTGGGGCAACTTTGGGACGACGGCAGCGCTTGAGAGCTGCATTGATTACAGATCGGTTGAGAATTTCTTGGAAATTGCGTGGAGAGCAGCGTCAATTGCTTCCATCGGAGTTGGGAAGCGATCTGAGGGTCTTGGCCAGGTTTTCGCGGGGCTTGGCGGGGCGGCGGTGCTGGCGAGGGGTGGGGCATCTGGGTCAACGACAGGCGTTTGGGGGGCTGGGGGAGGCGGGGTTCCCGGATTTTGACAGACCGATTCGCAGAAGTGGGTTTGGATTGTTCGGGTTGTGGGGCGTCGGCAGGGGCGGCGGCGGGTTGCTGTCTTAGCAGGCCATGGGCCCGCGCCACTTTGGAGGCGGACGAATCGGCCGGAGGCGGTGGCGAAGGCGTCGCCGGAAGTGCAGGCCGGGACGTCGATATTTTCCGCCAGGAAGGCGTTGGTGGCGTGCTCCCACAATTCGGCTTCGACCCGGCGCGTGCGGCGGAGGCGCCATTCGTTGTGAATGAGAGTATCGACGAGGAAACGCTGGTCGGAGTCGGCTGGGCTTGTGATGCTCATGGTATTCGGCGGGCGAGCTCGGCAATATCTTCCGCGGACTCGTCGAACATGAACGGGTGTTCAGCGTAGATGCCGTGCTTCACGGCATTGTAGCGGGTTGCGGGTTTACGCCGGGTGGTGCGCGGACCGGTAGATTCTTGTAAATTCATGCGTTTGGTTGCGGTTTGTTTAGCTGACGGCATAAGACCTCCGATTAGAGCCTAGCAGGCGTTTTTGGGGCAGGATGGAGCGGCGGGGGTGCTTAACCGTTCTGGGGGTCCCTGCCCGGGACCGTATTGTAGGCCTCCGTCGGGCTCAGGTTGACGCGGACTGTGAGTTCGAGCTGGGACAAGGTGGGTTGCGCTTGGGATGGAAGGGCTTTCCGAAAACGGGAGCAAGCCACCGGCAACTGCTCCAGCGCAGCCAGCGCATCGCGGAGCATGGCCCGCGGGTTGAGTTTTCCAGGGGGTTGATCCAGCCCCCAGAGAGCTTCCACATAATCGGCGTCGAGTTCGAATAGCTGCCGGATGAGTCGTTGCGGGATCTGCTGTGGCGCCAGATGCATGCGATCCAGAGCGCGAAACAGCGCCAGCAGATCGAGCCTGGCTGCTTCTAGGCGCTCGCGAAGGTCGATCGGAATTTCCACCTGTGAGCGGCGGGACATAACCCGAGCATGGCGCATCGGCGGCCAGTAGGTCAACAGCGGCGCTCGCCATCCAAAGATGGTCGGGGTGAGACTTGAATCTTAAGCCATGGAGCCCATCGGCAACCGATCTAACAACTCCCAGTTATGGTTCAGCAACAGCAGCCGTAGCGCTAACAGGCGGCGTGCCCCGGCCTCACTCCAGCGCATTCCCGCTTGGCGCATGCGCGCGTGCACCACTTGTTTATGCGCGCTTTCCACAGCGCCGCTGCCAATGCCATA
>PLDF01000492.1 GCA_003135055.1 Bryobacterales bacterium
ATTGTTTGACTCTGACTTAGCGACCGCTGGCGGGGTGGTTGATCTTACCGGCGCATGGTTTGCCACGCGGCTCATGGGAACTCTGCCAGCCGGAGTAAGTGCCCGCGACCCGCAGGCTTACATCCTGGTAATCGCACTACCCGCCGCAGCCGCGCCGCCGGCGACCTTCCTGCCGGCACGCCGAGCTGCGTCAGTGGATCCGCTAAGCCGCTGAGGTTTGAGCAGGCGCTCTTCACGATGTTACAACCCCGCGCCCACGTCTTACGATTGAATGACCAGGCGCAATTCCTGCGCAACGATCATGGCGTTAATGGCTCGACAGGCGTCTTGACTATGCGGGCAACATCCGGACCCAGCCGCACGAAGTGCGGACGTTCCAAGTCAACGGCACGGCGGCTTCTGCTTTAATGGCGCATCGGGCAATGAGTGCATCATAGGCCGTATTGCCGGGCTTCGTGGCGTGCGGATCAGAGGCGCCGATGAGGAAACCATTCCGCACCTGGAGCATGACAGACGACGAGGCGATCGTCTGTCCTACCTTCCGATGCGGGCCGCATCCTCCAGGCTGGGTCGCGATTCCACCAGTGTGGCGCGCCGCTGTCTCAGCATCGCAGTTTCCTGCTCTACAAAGGCCGTCGGCGGGAATGGCGATCCGAGCGGCTGATCTGGCAAATTGATCAATTTTCCGAGAATCGATTGATAGAGATCCCGTCCGACCTGTTGCTCCGGAAGAAGGTAAAAGCGGCTCAATGCCATCCTCCGAAACTGCTCAATCAGCCAACCTGGGGGCACATTGCGTCTGCCAGCGCCGGAGAGAGTTTCGAGCGCCGTGTCCACCGCCAACAACATATTGCTCCGACGCATCATCAGCAGCGTAAGCAAGGCCGCGTCGCCGGTAGTGGCGCCGCCGGCGAAAATCCCGGCAGTGACACTTGGCTTCTCAAAAACGATGAAGTGTTTCCCCGCCGGCGGACCTTGAACCAGCAGCACAGAACTCTCCGCCACCGTGCGTTCCTCGTTTGGCAGCAGCGGCCTCACCGCAGTATCCATCGCCGAATCGAAATAGAATTTGGCCGGAATATCCGATGGGCGGCCAGCCAGAGCTCGTGACACGAGATCGTCCATCTTACGGTGCGCAACGATCGCAAATGCCGGTAAACTCACCGCCGCATCGTTCCTGATTCTAATTTCATTCGAACCGTCAGGCGATGTCTTCAGAGTGGCTGTGATCTGTGCGTCCAATAAGAAGGCGCACGCGAGTACCGATGCCACTGAGATTACGGCTTTCATCCCGATTCTCCCTGCCGATCTTCCTGAGATCGCCCCATTTTACCTCCAGGAGAATTACGGTTGAATCTTCTGAATTTGGGCATGGCAGCCGCGCGGGCGCTCGCGGCTGCATTATGGCACGCACATTTCAGCACTACCGCTTTGCCGGGTGCTCAAGCGGGTTCGGGAAAGGCGTAGCCAGCACAGGTTCTGTGCGGCAGATTGTTAATCGAGTGTCGCTACTTTGCCCACAATCGGATGTTCGGATTCATTGTAGGGCGGGCCCCTTGGTCCGCGGCCGACCCCCCGGTTGGCCTCTCGGGGATTGCATGGGGCTGATATGGCTGAGCGAAGGCGGGTCCAGGGGGACCCGCGCGGACCAGGGGGTCCGCCGGGGGTCCGCCCTACAGCCTTTGGCGCAATTCCCAGTTCGGGCAAAGGATGCGCGGCATCGGGTTATCGACCGTGCCCCGCGAACGCGGTTCACACGGCTTTTCCCGAATCCGGTTAAGCACCCCGCTTTGCCTTTGTTACAATTCCGCGCCGCCATATGTGATAGCATAAAGCCAAATTTCTCAAGCCTGGAGGGCATGTGAACATTCGAAGCATTATCCGGTTTGCCGCCGGTCTGTCCGGCACGGCGATTCTGGCGCTTTGCGCTTCTTCCAACCTTCAACCCGGTAAGGCGGACCTCAAGTCCGCGGGCGCGCTCGCGTTCGGACCGGATAACATCCTGTTCGTCGGCGATACGCCGGCGGCCACCATCTGGGCGCTCGACGTGAAAGATAGCGCTTCGTCCAAATCCGGCGGCAGCGTTGAAATCAAAGGCGTCAATGAAAAGATTGCGGCGCTGCTGGGTACGGCGCCCGATCAGATTCTCATCAACGATACGGCTGTGAACCCGGTCTCGAAGAATATCTACATGTCGGTTTCGCGCGGTCGCGGACCCGATGCTACGGCGGTGATTCTGCGCGTGGACGCGGCCGGGAAAATCTCCGAAGTGCCGCTCGATAACATCGCGCATTCGTCGGTGAAGTTCGTGGACCCGCCGGCGGCCTCAACCAACGGACGCCAGGTGGAAACCATCACGGCCATCGCCTATCTGGATGGCAACGTGATTGTGGCGGGACTCTCGAACGAAGAGTTTTCCTCCGCGCTGCGCTCTATTCCATTTCCGTTCAACGGCGCCGTGAAGGGCGCGGGCATCCAGATTTATCACGGGTCGCACGGGCGCTTTGAAACGGCCGCACCGGTACGCACGTTCATCCCGTATGAGATCGACCATCAGAAAGCGATTCTCGCCGCCTATACCTGCACGCCCCTGGTGAAGATTCAGGTATCGCAGTTAAAGCCGGGCGCGAAGGTGGAGGGCACAACCATCGCCGAACTGGGCGCGGGCAACCGGCCGATCGACATGATGGTATACGAAAAGGACGGCAAGCATTTCATCCTCATGGCCAACAGCAGCCGCGGCGTGATGAAGCTGAACGCCGAGAATCTGGAATCGTACAAGCCGATCACCGCGCACACCGAGGCGACTGGCGTGCCGTATGAAACCATTGCGGCCTTGAAGGACGTGCAGCGCCTTAAGAAGTACGACGACGGCACGGCGCTGCTGCTGCAAGGCACGGCCGGCTCGATGGACCTGCGCACCATCGCATTGCCGTAACGGCGCATGAACCGGCGCCCTTTTGGATCCCGGCGCATGACCCAGCGTGTGATACGGATTGCCCTTGCGGCGCTTCTGCTGCAAGTGGCAGCGGCTGCGGCGGGCGTATCCATTCACGCCACCGATGGAGCCTTCCAGGTTACCGGCTGGAAGGCTTCCGCTGAGCCCGCCGCGGGGTGGAGCTCCGTTTTCCAGGTGTACGCCGGCTCGGGCGATATTCCCGCCATGCTGGGCCGGTACACGGTGGAAGGCGCCGTGCTGACTTTCCGGCCGCGATGGCCGCTCACGCCTGGCATGCATGTGCGCGCGGTGTTTCATCTTCCCGGCGAAGCGCCGGTGGAAGCCGCGTTCGACACTCCAAGATCCGCTGCAACCGCGGCAACACGCGTCGACCGGATATATCCATCGACGGACGTTCTGCCTTCGAACACGCTCAAGCTCTACATCTATTTCTCCGCTGCCATGCGCCGGGGCGAAGCATGGCAGCACATTCGTTTGCTGGACAGCCAGGGAGTTGCGGTGAAGTCGCCGTTCCTCGAAATCGATCAGGAACTCTGGGACCCAGCCAACACGCGCCTGACCGTACTCTTCGACCCGGGCCGCATCAAGCGCGGACTGCTGCCGCTGCGCGAATCGGGCCCGAACCTCGAAGAAGGCAAGCGCTACACGCTGGTAATCGGACACGAATGGCTCGACGCGAACGGCGCGCCGCTCGCCGCCGATTTCACCAAGCCATTCCGCGTGGCTGAGGCGGAGCGCACGCCGGTGAACCCCGCGCAGTGGCGAATTTCCCCGCCCCGCCCGGGAACGTCCGATGCGCTGATCGTCGATTTTCCCAGGCCGCTCGACTACGCGCTGCTGCAGCGCGCCATCGCCGTCGATGGCGTCAAAGGCAAAGTGGAGGTGGCGCGCGGCGAGGCGCAATGGCGCTTCACGCCGGAAAGTGCGTGGAAGCATGCGGACTATCGATTGACCGTGAATACCACGCTCGAAGACCTGGCTGGCAATCGCGTGGGCCGCGCTTTTGACGTGGATAAGTTCGAGGAAGTGACGGCGCAGATCCAAACGGAAACCGTTTCAATTCCCTTTCGGATCGGTAATCAATAGCGCGTAAGCCGCCCAAGCGGCGGTGGAGATTCGCTCCGCATAACTGGTGAACCCCGAGGTCCGCGTGGTTTCGGGCCACGACCCATCCGCCAATTGGAACTTCACCAGGAAGGCGCGCCCGCGCCCGATGGCAGCGGCGGCACTATGCGCGTCGCGAAGATTCGCACCCGCCTCCGGCCGGACCACGCCATTCAGCGCGAGCAGCGCCACGGCGGTATCGAAAGCTTCCGCCGGCGCGTGCGGCTGCGGACCCCAACCGCCATCGCTGGTCTGCGCAGCCAGCAGGGCGCCCAGATGTTTCGGCGCCGAATCGGGTAACGCGAGAAGAATCGCGGCGCGGTCGAGAAGGTTCTGCGGCTGCGCGGAATTCAGCCACTGGTTGGCACGGCCGATCGGCTGCGCGAACCGGCGGGCATCGGCGATTTCGAGCGTGCGGCGCGCCATGTAAGTGGCCAGCGCCGAACCATACGTAGCGGGCGCGCCGGCCATGCCGCCGGTATCGATTTTCCATGATCCAAGAGACGCACCGTCGCTCTCCTGCTCTGAGACAAGCGATTCGGCGGCGCGCGAAACGGCATCGCGATCGCGCGTGTAGCCGGTGCGCCAGGCTTCCGCCAGAGCGGCCGCGAATTGAATCCGCGCCAGCCGCTTGTCGCTGAACCCGGGGTTGGCGGGGTTGTGGTCCCAACCGGCGGGGTCGCGCAGCCAGCGCAGCGTATCCTCCAGCGCTTTCGCGGGGACGGCGTATCCGCGCTCCACGGCCAGAAACAGAGCGCGTGCGCCGTCGCCGTTGTTGTGGCATGAGAAGCAGTGGTTATCGGCGTACCACCGCGGCGTCTCCTGCGCCAGATAGGCTACCGCGTGGCGTTCCGGCTCAGCGCCGGCGGCGACAGACTCGAAAGCTAACGCGATCGCCAACACCGCCGCAGAAATGAAACGTCTGCTGCGATCGCGTGATTTTGCGCTCTGGCAGGAAACCACTCCCTTACGGTCGTGGCTCCGATCGGAGGCGCGAGTTCCAGTGGTGGCGCAGAATCTTGCGGTCAGGGAACTAACCATTCCAATCGGTCCATTGTACGCGCATAATAGGACTGCCCATGAAATCGCGCGGCCTCCTGATCTGCGCTCTGCTCGCACCTTTCGCCACCCAGAAGCTTCGCACCGCGCCGCAGGATCTGCCGCCGGGCGTCCTGCTGGTTTCTAAAGTCAAGGCCCACGTCAAAGAGCAGATGGCGCACATGCCGCAATATACGTGCCTCGAAACGTTCGAGCGTTCGCGCAAACGCCCCGGACCGAAGGGCGAATTGAAGTCGCAAGATACAGTCCGCCTCGAAGTTCTCTTCACCGGCCATAAGGAGTTCTTCGATTCACCCGGCGGACGCGACTTCAAGGAGCAGGACCCCCGCGTTTTCGTCGGCAGCGGCCTCATCGGCAACGGCATGTTCGCCGGGGACTTGCAAACTCTGTTTGTGAGCGATCAGGGACTCTTCACCTATCGCGGCGAGCAAACGCTGGCCGGCCGCCCCGCCGCGAAATGGGATTTTCGCGTACCCCTGTTGTCCAGCCTCTATTCCATCACCACGCCTTCCGGAAGCGCGGTGGTTTCGATGAAGGGCACATTCTGGGCCGACCCGGCGACGTTCGATCTGATCCGCCTCGAAGTCCGGGCCGACGAGATTCCGCCTCTGCTTGAGATCACCGACGCTATAACCACCATGGAATATGCCCGCACGCGCATTGGCCAGGCCGATGTCCTGCTCCCGCAGACCGGCGAGTTGCGGCTGCTGGGCACATCGGGAGAGGAGTCGCTCGATCGCATCGAATTCACCCACTGCCGCTCGTTTCAGACCGAGACCAGCATCAGCTTCGCCGAGCCGGATGCCTTACTGGGACCGGCCAAGGCAGCTACAGCCGAGCCGAACCGTGCAGCCCCGCCCGTCGCCAGGGCGCTCCCGTTTCCAGCCGGCCTTACCGTAACCGTCGCACTCGATGCGCCAGTCACGGATCGCGCCGCAGTGGGCGAACTAATCGAAGGACACGTGGCCGGGAATGCGATCTTCCACGGAAAGACAGTCATCCCGAACGGCGCCGCAGTTCACGGCCGCATTCGCCGGATGGAGCATTACGGCGACATGGGCGGCTATTTCACTTTGGGGTTCGAATTTACCGAGATCGAAGCCGGGGGGGCGTCGACGCGCTTCTTTGCCAATTTGGATTCCGCCGGGCCGCTACCCGGCTTCGAGTGGATGATATCTACCGAAACTACACAAACACTCCAAACCATGAGGGGCCAGGTCAGCCAGAGCACGACCGAAAACGTGCGCCCACCTGCGCTACCGGGCGTCGGAATGTTCTTCATGCGCGGCGCGCATTTTGAAATTCCGAAGGGCTGGAAGATGGTTTGGAAGACGCAGGCGTTGAATTAGCCCGGCGTACTGCGCCATTTTTCCGGAGGAAACTTGAGGGGCGTTGCCGAAGCGGATGGAGTGAGCGGAAGGCCGGGGCTGTCGATTTTAACGCGGAGGCGCGGAGCGGCGGAGGACGGCGCGGAGTTTTTGAGGGAGTCCGGATTCCGGGAAAGAGTCAGCCGATCGTAGTCCATGCGATTATCGAGGGGCACGGATTGCAGGAGGAAGCGGAGGAATCAAAACAAAACTAGCGCGACAGTGTCCACTGAAATAAGGGGCTTGCAAGGTGCTTCCGGAGAGCCCCAAGCCGGACCGGGGGGAGAATCCGGTTCACGGACGGTGGATCAGACCAAGCCGACGTTGCGTTCTATGGTCTTGATCACCGAATCCATCTTGCCGCTTAAAACCTGTTTGGCGAGGCTGAGGGTGAAGCCTTCTACCGTGTGGAAGGGCAGATGCGAGGGCAACGACAGCGCGTAAGAATCCACCACCGCATCCACTACCACTGGACCCCCGTTATGCGCCAGCGCCGCGGCGAGAGCTTCTCTGACGTCGCCCGGTTCTTCAATGCGGATGCCCTTCGCGCCCATCGCCTCGGCGACTTTGGCGAAATTCGGGTTCTTGAAATCGACGCCGAACGGCACCACGCCGGCTTCCTGCATCTCGATGCTGACGAAATCGAGCGATTCATTATTGAGGATGATCTGAACCACCGGCGTCTTCCGCTGCACTTGCGTCAGCAAGTCGCCAAGAGCGAGCATGGTGAACCCGCCGTCGCCGCACAGCGCGATGGTCTGGCGGCCGGGAAATGCGAGTTGCGCGCCGAATGCGTTGGGAGCGGCATTGGCCATGGAGGCCCATGAGAACGAGCCGAAGATCCGCCGGTTCGTCCCGCCCTTCAAATGCCGCGCCGCCCAGATGCAAGCCGTTCCCGTGTCCGCGAAAAACATCGCGTCGTCCGCGGCAAGCTCGCTCAGCGTCGCGGCCAGGAATTCCGGACGGATCGGCTTGATGCCCGGCCCTTTCTCGACGTAGTGCCGCAGAAGCTCATGGAACGAGTTGGTTTCGGCGAGGTGTTTTTCGAGAAAGCGGCTCTCGGTCTTGTCGCGTACTTTGGGGAGCAGCGCGGTGACGGTCGCCTTGATGTCGCCCACCAGCCCCAAATCAACCGCGGTTCTCCGTCCGATGTGTTTCGGGTTCCTATCGATCTGGACTTTCTTGACGCCGGCGCCCGGCAGGAATTCCGAAAACGGAAAATCGGTTCCGAGCAGCAGCAGCAGGTCCGCATCGTGAATGGCCTTATAGGCGCCGCCGTAACCGAGAAGACCGGTCATGCCGACGGCATTGGGATTGTCATGCTCGAGCCATTGCTTCCCGCGAAACGAGTAACCGACAGGCGCTTTCAGCCTGGCCGCGAGCTGCAGCACCTCATCGCGCGCATCGCGGCAGCCGTCGCCGCCGAAAATCGCCACCTTGTTGGCAGCCTCGATCATTTCGGCCAGCTTGTCGAGATCCGCGCCGGCTGGGTGAAGCAGCGGCGGAGCGGGAATCGCGACCTCGTAAGAATGGTCCGGCGCTTTCGCCGATGCGATATCGCCGGGCATTGAGATCAGCGTCGGTCCCTTGTCCACAACGGCAGTCAGAATCGCCGTCGTGAACACGGCGCGCGCCTGTTCGGGGTTGACGACTCGCCCCACATAGAGGCACGCGGCATCGAAAAACTTGTAAGGGTTCAGCTCTTCGAGGGCGGCGGTGTCCATGAGCCTGGTCTCGACGTCGCCGGCGATAGCGATGATCGAAGCCCCCTCTTTGCGCGCGTCCATCAGTCCGTTGAAAAGGTGCGTCACGCCTGGGCCGGCCGTGCCGCAAACCACCACGGGGTTGCCGCTCAGGTAGGCATCGGCGACGGCGGCGAAGACGCCATATTCTTCATGACGAACGTGGATGAACTCGATCTTCCCGTTGCGCCGCAGCGCGTCGATCACCGGATTCAACGCATCTCCGACGATGCCGTAGCAGCGTTTGACGCCGGCCTTCGCCAGCATCTCCCACATGACGTCCGCGACTTTTCGCGCCATGCGACACTCCTTTTTTGTGGAATCCGCTCAGGGGCCGGGTGCAACATTTTCGTTCCCGGCTTCAGTATACAGTGGGGCGGGGCCATGCCCTGCCCGGTGAGTGCTTAGCGCTTCGGGCGGTCGAGACGCAGCTCGTCGCGAGTTGGCTCGGGAACGAAGCGCGTTCACACGAGCGACAGACGGTCCCTTCGGGAGCGTCTCTTGCGGCAGAAACCTCGGTTTTCTGCCACCGCGCAGAAGTGTATTTCCGTGCAAGGCAAAGATTCCGCGC
>PLDF01000060.1 GCA_003135055.1 Bryobacterales bacterium
GCGGCACGCCCATAATACATGCGTGAGATGAGGCTCGGGTTGCTTCGCGCCTATGACTCGGCAACGTCCAGAAAATCCCAGGAGACGGTGACTTCCGCACCGAGGCTTTCGGCGTTGCGAACCGCGGCGCGCTCGACCTGTTGCATCAGGCCGGAGAGGTAATCGCGCGAGCCGGAGATGGCGGCGATACCGAGCGTCGCGGATTGCCAAGTCGGCGCATCGTCCATTTCAGCGATGGAGATGTTGAATCCGTGGGCCAGCTTTTCTTTCAGGCTGCGAACGACCTGGCGGCGATCCTTGAGGGAGTGAGCGTGCTCGATGCGAAGCTCAAGGAACATGGCGGCGATGGGCATCGGAGATTCATCTTACCTGGAAATCCGGCTTGCACCACGATCCTGCCGCCAATACCCGGTTCATGGCAGCTGCCCGCGGGCTAGGGTGTGCACTTTTGACCGCGTTTGCGACCCTTGCGGGCCAGTGCCCCGAGGAATCGGGCGCGGAGCATTTTGAATACGGTCGAATTCCGACCTGGCGTGGCCATCTCATGCCCCGACTTCCTCATCCCACCCCATGGTGAGGCCAATAGCCACACCTTTGTCTTCATGATGAAGAGGAACGGGAGATTTGGGGATATGAAGAGACTTTGGATTCTGGGTATTGTCATTGCAAGCTGTGGATGGCTCTCTGCGCAGGAAATGAATCCGACCGCGACGGACCACTGGCCGCAGAAGGCCGGGCAACAGCCGGACGGACAGACGGACGCCGGGATTCCGGTCTACAAGATCACCGTGGTAGCGCGGGATATTCCGGCGATCAACTACTTTCACCGGAGCGGCGCGACGAAGATTGGATTTGAGGGGACACCGCTCCTTCCGCTGGCGAAGGGCACTACGGAAGTGAACAGCCGGAATGGGCGGACCGAGATCAAAGCTCACTTTGAGGGGCTGGGGCCGGCGAACGGCTTCGGCATTGAGTATCTAACGTACGTACTGTGGGCGATCACACCGGAAGGGCGGCCTGTGAATCTGGGCGAAGTGCTGTGGACCCACGGTCACGCGGACACAACGGTGACGACGAACCTGCAGTCGTTCGGGCTGATCCTGACGGCGGAGCCGTATTTCGCGGTGACGATGCCGAGCGATCTGGTGATCATGCAGAATTTCGTGCTGCGGGATAAGACGACTGGAGTGCTGGAGACCATTAACGCCCATTACAGCCTGCTGCCGCGCGGCGCGTACACCGATACGGCGGGGCGCCACACGGTGTTGCATCCGATCACGCGCGACGACCGTTCGCCGCTGGAACTATACGAGGCGATCAACGCAGTGCAGATTGCCGAGGCTGCGGGCGCGGATCAGTATGCGGCCGAGAGCATGGCCAATGCGAAACAGGATCTCCAGAATGCGCAGTCGATGGACATCCACCAGAAAGAGATGAAGCAGGAAATCACCTACGCGCGCGAGGCGGTGCAGACGGCGGAGGATTCGCGACTGATTACGATCCGCAAGATCAAGGCGGGGGACGACGCGGCTGAGAGAGCCAGGATCGAAGGGGCGCGGCGGCAGGCGCAGGACCAGGCGCAGCAATCGGCTTTAGCGGCGCAGCAGGCCCAGGATCAGCAGGCTCAGGCCGAGGCGCAGGCGGCGGCGGCGCAACAGCAGGCGAATGCGGCGCAGCAACAGGCGCAGCAGGCTCAGGCAGCCGCAGCCCAGGCTCGTGCGCAGCAGACGGCGGCGGAACAGGCTGCAGCCCAGGCCGCGCAGCAGACGCTGGAGATGCGGGAGAAACTGCGGCAGCAGCTGAATACGGTGCTGCAGACCCAGGAAACGGCGCGCGGGCTGATTGTGAATATGTCCGACGTTCTGTTCGCATTCAACAAATACGAGCTGAAGCCGGACGCGCAGGTCAAGCTGGCGAGGGTGTCAGGCATTCTGGCGACCTATCCGAACCTGACGTTGCAGGTGGAAGGCTACACCGTCGAGACGGCTTTCAACACCGATGACGGACTGGTCCGCGCGCGGGACAATTCTTTCGACGTCGTGGTGACCGACCTGCAATTGCCCGGCGCCAGTTCGGTCGGCGATAAAGCCGGGCTGGAACTCATCAACCGCCTGCGCGCGATCAAGCCGCAACAGCCCATCATCCTCATGACAGCGCACCACACCACGGAAACGGCCATCGAGGCGACCAAGCTCGGTGCGTACGATTACCTGTTGAAACCCATCGATCCCGCCGAACTACTCGACATGATCGACAAAGCCGTGGCCAGCAGCCGCCTGCTCTCCGATCCGGTCGAGTTGGGCGAAACCGAGGCGCCGAGCGATGCCATCGTCGGCAACAGTCGCGCCATGCAATCCGTGTACAAGGAAATCGGCCGCCTCGCCGCCAAGTCCGTCACCGTCCTGATCCGCGGCGAGACCGGCACCGGCAAGGAGCTGATCGCCCGCGCGCTGCACGATCGCAGTCCGCGCCACGAGGGGCCTTTCGTCACCTTGAACTGCGCCGCCGTGCCGGCCGAGCTGATCGAATCGGAGCTATTCGGCCACGAGAAAGGGTCCTTCACCGGGGCCGCCTCGCGCCACTTGGGCAAGTTCGAACAGGCCCATCACGGCACCCTGTTCCTGGATGAAATCGGCGACATCTCGCCCAAGCTGCAAGCCGATCTGCTGCGCGTGCTGCAGGAGCGCTGCTTCTATCGCGTGGGCGGCTCGGAGGAAGTGCGCGTGGATGTGCGGGTGATCGCCGCCACCAATCGCGATTTGCAGCAGGCCGTGGAGGACCGCGAGTTCCGCGACGATTTGTATTACCGGCTGAACGTGATCGAGATCCGGCTGCCGCCGCTGCGC
>PLDF01000332.1 GCA_003135055.1 Bryobacterales bacterium
CGACGGACATTCAGTGAGAGCGTTTGGATGACTTTGGAAAGAGACCCGGAGCCTTGAAGCCACGAGCATAAGATACCCGTTGACGCTCTTCAGGGAAAGCACATTGCTGATTTGTCGGCATGTCGAACCTGCTTTCGGTGTCGGGAAACGACTTTCTGGAAAGCGTGATCCATCCGCCGCTCCCTCTCTGTTTGCGGCGATTCAGGATCTCGGACTCAAGCTCGAAGCGCGAAAGGCTCCCATGAAGGTGCTAGTCGTCGATCACGCCGAGAAGTTACCGGAAAATTGACGGCTGGTCCTTGAGCGTTTGCGGGAAGTTCCCGTTTATCGGGCACGACCCCGATCGCCGATCTTCGCCGAAGCAACTCAATGCTTAGTGACATCGGCGGCGCTTTTAGCGCTTCAATCCGGCTCGCTCCGCCCACGCTTTGTCCGCGATAGAACCAGGCTCGACGTCGAGTTTGGCCGAGCCCCTGGGATGGACGATCGCCGCGCTGATAGTGTGGGAAGTCATGAAGTAAGCGCAGAACGCCGGGTGCTTCCGCCTCCCGGGGCCTTCACGGAGTCACTCGTCCTTTCCGTTTCCGCCCCAGCCAAAACAACCCCAGCAGCCCAGCCGTTCCCGCCGACACCGCCATCGAAATCGGAAGAATCGCCGGCCGGAATTCCATGCGCACCGTATGGCTTCCCGCCGGCACGGCGACGCCGCGGAACGCGATGTCGGTCCGGTAAATCTCCGCCGGAGCGCCATCCACCCACGCCATCCATCCCGGATAATAGCTCTCCGCAAGCACCAGCAGCGCAGGCTGCTCCGTAGTCACCCGTAACTGCAGCGATCGCGGCTGGTAATCGATGGTCTCCGCCTGGTCCGCACCCTGCGCGCCCTGCAAGGAAATCGGACGATCCGTGATTGCAGTCCGGTGCAGATCCACCACGCCGTCCGCGATCAGCCGCCTCGTCTCCGGCAGCGAGCTTTCGTAAACGGCGTCATGTACCAGAAAGAATCGCGGCATCACAGCCAGATTCTCGAACAGCTCGAGGCCCAGCGGAAGATGCTCCGCGTGGCGGAAGCGCGGCGCCGCAGCCAGCCGTTCCGCGTACTTGGAACCGGTCACGACGTACTTCACGTTCATCGCGTCCAGAACCGGCGATTCCGGCTTTTCCACCGGATAATACCAGCCCCACGGGTGACCGTCATGCAGAAACAATCGTAACTGTATCTCGTTTTCGAGAGCCAGCGGACTGACGCCGTTCGCGGTCGGTATTCCGCTAATGGGCGCCTGAATGGCCCAATCGAGGCCAGCGTCTTCGGTGTTGTCGATACGCCACGGCGGCGTCTGCCGGTCAACCAATAGCTTCACGTTATCGAGCAACGGCGCGCTGCCTTCGAAGGCGGAGTGAGTGACGCCGGGCTCAGCCTTCACCGCAACCAGATTCATGGGCCGGCCCGAGCCGGCCAGAAAGAGATCCGCCGCGATCAGGACCCCGATGGCGAATCGCAATGTCTCTTTGAGCGGCAGGGCCTGCAAGCCCATCGCCGCCAGCCCCGCCACGCCAAAACAGAAAATGCAGTACGTGTACTCGGGGTGGATGCCGATGCGAACCGATACCGGCAACAGAGGATACAACGCGCGCCACAGGGGCGTGTGCTCGCCCAGCATCCAGAGCAAGCCGAATCCCGTCATCGACGCCAGCAGCGCGCAGTGGCGATTTCTGCAAACCGCCAGCGCGAAGGTCGCCAGCAGAACCCCGCCGATGCTGCAATAAAGGTACAGAAAACTGGGGTCGCCCGGCCCGTGGAACCGCGCCATATCGAACTGGTTATAGTGATCCGGCAAAATCAGAGACACCAGGCTCTGCCAATAAAGGCCGCCGCCCGCGCCCAGCCATCCGGCGCGATACTGGGCAACGCTGTTTTGCGCCAGTTGATAGGTGGGGATGAACTGAACGGCAGCGAGACCGATGCCCAACACGCAACCCGCCAGAGCGTAACCAACCAACCGAAGTTTCGCCATGCGCCAGACGGGCAGAAAAATCGCGAGCGCCATGGTAGATGCGAAAACCGCCAGCGTGGGCTGCGGAAATCCGCCCAAAATGGACATTCCCAGCGCTACACTCAGTGCCGCCAACCAGCCAAGTACGACAGACCTCCTGGTCTGTCGCTCGGGACCGGCGGCCCGCGAAATCCCGTTCCGCAGCTTAAGAACCGCCAGCCACGCGAGCGGCATCCAAGCCACCGCCATCATGGCGCCGATGTGCTCCGCGCGCGATGCGAAATATCCGCCCGTTTCGAAAATGATTGCGCCGGTCCATGCCGCGGCCCGTCCAGCCTTCAGCTCGCGCAGGAAATGGTATGCCGCGATGCCCGCCACCCAGACTTGCAGCACCACCGCCCATTCGAGCAACTGCGGCAGACTCGCCGGCGCATGCGAGGCAATCAGCGCGCACAGCAGGATCAGCGGATGAAAATAGCAGGCCTCGATGTTGGCGAATACCGGATAGCCGCAATAGCTATATGGATTCCAAAGCGCGAAGCGGCCCTGGCGCAGCTCATCCACCAGAAACGTAATCAGCGGAAGCTGGACGCCGCGGAAATCCCACGGGAACAGGTAATCGGAACTGAAGAGCGGCCTGTGAAAGAAGACGACGACGTTGGCGAGCAGAGAGAGATAGACGAAAAGGGCGATCCGCCGCATTTAGCTTCCAGTTTCCTGATGTGGCGCACGCACGGGCCCCGGGCGCCCCGTGCGCTACGTTTAAGACCCACCTGCTACTATAATAGGTGAGCGCGGTATTCCGCGCGATGTTGTGACCCTGCCTCCAACCGATACGAACCTCGACCAGCAACAGCTCTCCGGCAAGCCGCCGTTGCGCGACGATACGAATTTCGCCTCGGGGAAAATCGCCATCTTTCAATACAGCGCCGTGGGCATTTTCCTGCTGCTCATTGCCGGGTTCTGGCGGCTACAGGTTCAGAACCCGCAGGTGTACGATCAGCGCGCCCAGGCCAACAGCATTAAGTCGGTCCCCATCATCGCGCCGCGCGGCCGAATCCTCGATCGCGATGGCCGGGTGATCGTGGACAATCATTCGTCCTTCACTTTACTTTTGGCGCGTGAATCGATGAAGGATGAGCATTTGCGGCCGATCGCCCAGGGCCTCGATCTGGACTACGACGATCTATTGGCGCGCGTCAGCCGCTACCGCTCCCGGCCCAAGTATGAGCCCATCGTACTCAAGGGGGAACTCACGCCGGCCGACCTCTCCTTTGTCGATTCGCACCGCGATTTTTTCCCCGAGCTGGTGGTGATTCCAGCGCAACTGCGGCTCTATCCGCGCAACGGCATGATGGCGCACGTCATCGGATATACCGGCGAAATCAGCGAGCCGGAATTGGATCTGCCGGAGTACGCCAAGTACGACCCCGGACAGGTGATCGGCAAGTTCGGCATCGAGCGTCAGTACAACGAGTGGCTCACAGGCGTGGACGGCCAGCGCCAGGTGCTGGTGGATAACGGCATGCAGGTTCGCCGGGTGCTGGGTATAAAGCCTGCCGTCCCGGGCAAGGATTTACAACTCACCCTCGACCTGGACCTTCAAACTGTGGCGGAGCTCTCGATGGACACGGGGTTGGCTGAGGTGGGCGTGGAACACAAAAATGGCGCGGTGGTGGCGCTCGATCCGAATACCGGCGAGGTGCTGGCCATGGTCAGCCGGCCGTCCTTCGATCCGAACAAGTTTTCCGGGCGCATCAAGGCCAAGGATTGGAAGGAGATCAACGACAACCCGGATCATCCACTTCTAAATCGCGCGATTCAGGACGCGCAATCGCCGGGTTCCACCTTCAAGCCGATCATGGCGCTGGCTGGGCTTGAGACTGCAACCATCGACAACACGTGGACCGTACACTGTTCCGGTGGTGCGACGTTTTACGACCGCTATTACCGCTGCCATCTCAAGGGCGGCCACGGCACTGTCGCCCTGCACAAGGGCATCGTGGATTCCTGCGACGTGTACTTTTACACCGTCGGGAACAAGATGGGAATCGACAACATCGCTTACTACGCCGACCTGGTTGGGTACGGCAAGACGACCGGAATCGACTTGCCAAACGAGCGCACCGGCGTCAATCCCTCGCCGGAATGGAAACTGCGCAACTATCGCACGAAATGGTTCGCCGGAGAAACCATTTCGGTGTCTATCGGGCAAGGTGCGTTGACGGTAACGCCGCTCCAATTGGTGCGTGCCATCGCGGGTCTCTCGGTGGGCGGGACATGGCGCCGCCCCCATTTGGTGAAGGAGACCGGAGCCAAGGATGAGCCGGTGGTCTGGAGCCTTAGTCCGCAGAACGTCAAGGACGTGATCTCCGGCATGTACGGGGTGGTGAACGAAGGCGGCGGCACCGGCGTTCGCGCCGCCATACCGGGCATCGCGGTCTGCGGTAAGACGGGCACTGCGCAGGTGGCCTCCGCGGACTTTGTGAAAGCCCAGGGCAAGGGTCAGGGCCAGAACTTCAAGGACAATGCCTGGTTCGTCGGCTTCGCTCCCTGCGACGCGCCGGAGATTGTCGTGGCCGCGTTTTTTGAGCACGGCGCCGAAAGCAAATTCGCCGCCCCCATCGTGCGCGATGTGCTGAAGGCCTACTTCGACAAGAAAGCGCGCGTGGCGGCGCTCAAGCAGCAGCAGAACGCCGTGACGCAGAAGATGGCCTCGGCATTCGGCTTGAAACTGCCCGCGGTGAAGCGGAACTGATATGTCGCGCTATCTGTCGCTTCGCGATATCGATTGGTGGCTGCTTGCGATCACGCTCGCGATCTGCATCGTTGGCGTGTTCCAGATCTACAGCGCCACGCTCGACACCAGCTCGTACAGCGATTGGTGGAAGCAGGCGTTCTACGTAGTGAGCGGACTCGGCCTGATGTGGCTGGCGCTCACCATCGATTACCACTCGCTGCTGCGTTACGTGCCCGTCCTGTACCTCGTCTCGGTGGCAGTGCTGCTGGCGACTTACGTGGCGGGGGAAGCGGCGTTCGGTTCCACACGCTGGATTCCGCTGCCCGGCGGATTCCATTTACAGGTATCGGAATTTGTCAAGCTGGTGATAATATTGTTGGTAGCCCGGTTCCTGACCGATCTGCATAGGGACGATCTCGACATCTGGGAAACCCTTAAGCTGGCGGGTTTGGTTCTGGTTCCGGTGGCCCTGGTTTTGGTGCAGCCGGATTTAGGAACGGCGTTCACCTACATCGCCGTATTGGTGGTGGGCGTGTTTCTCGCGGGATTGCATTGGAAGTATGTCGTTGCGCTATTGGCGGTGGGGGCGTTGGCTATACCCGCGAGCTCGGTTTTTCTGAAGGATTATCAAAGGCAGCGTTTAGTGAGTTTTATGAACCCGGACGCCGACCCTCAGGGCAGGGGATACCAGACCATTCAGTCGCAAATCGCGATCGGATCGGGTGGCATGACCGGTAAGGGGTGGACCAAGGGGACGCAGACGCGGCTTCGTTTTTTGCCGGTGCCGTACAAGGACTTCATATTTTCGGCTTTCGCCGAAGAGCAGGGGTTCGTAGGCGTAGTAGTCGTACTTTCGTTGTATTTTGTGTTGCTGATGCGCATCGTTCAGAATGCGCAGATGGCGCCCGATCGAGCGGGCATGTACATTTGCATGGGGATTGCAGCCCTGTTGCTTTGCCATATCCTTGTGAATGTGGGGATGGTGGCGGGGATGATGCCGGTGACCGGCATTCCGCTGCTGTTCATGAGCTTTGGCGGTTCCAGTATCTGGTCTAGTTTTTTGGCTTTGGGGCTGGTGAACAATGTCCGCCTCAGAAGGTTTGTCAACTAAAGAAATTGATTCGGGAGCCTGTGTAGAGATCCCTGGGAAAGTGGCGCGCAAGGCGCTCTCCCAGGGCCAAGGAGTGGTTCCCGGCCGGCGGCGTATGAGGCTCGTAGCTCCGTCGCCGGCCAGCGTGAATTTGTAGGTTTTGACGGATTCCCTTCCAAGGGAAACGCGAGACGCACACGCCGGGGCTCCATCTCCTTCTGGCCCACTCTCTCCATGGTTTCCGGGGAGGCGCGGATGTCCAAGGAATTGATCGTTTCAGCCAACCGCCACGAAACACGCGTGGCGGTCCTGGAAGAGGATCAGGTAGTCGAGATTTTCTATCAGCGCGAGAACGAATACTCGCTCGCTGGAAGCATCCATAAAGGCCGGGTGACGCGTGTGCTGCCGGGCATGCAATCGGCATTTGTCGATATCGGCCTCGAGCGGGACGCGTTTCTCTACGTTTCGGATTTCTTCGAAGATAACGACGAATACGACAAAATTGTGACCAGCGTGGAGGAGAAGATCCTCAAGCTGGATCGCCCCGCGCCGCCGGTTGCGACTGCCGTAATCGCGGTAGCGGAGCAGGAGGCGGCAGCCGCTCCTGCTGCGCAAGCGGCGCCGGAAGCGGCTGCGCTCAGCGCCGCTCCGCCGGTAGGCGCAGTTGCGGGCGCTCCTGCGCACGGGCGCCGCGAAGAACGCCCAGACCGGGGAGATCGCGATCAGCGTGGACGCCGTGGACGCCGCCGCAGAGGGCAGAAGGGCGCCGGAGGCAGTCCTTCGGGCGGCCACAGCGGCCTGCCGGATTCGAAGTATTATTCTCCGCGGGCGGAAGGCGAGGCGCGTCTTGAGCCCCGCGAAGAGCCGGCGCAAGCCCAGCCGGTTTCTGCGCACAGCGCCCCGGTGGAGCAAAATGCCGGCTCCGCCGCAGATTTTTTGGTGCTGCCCGGCGAGTCCCTGGCTAAGCACCGGCGCGGCTCCGAGCAGCCAAGTGGGGCAGACCCCCTGGTCTGCGCGGGTCCCCCTGGACCCGCTCTTCCACCGGAAGATCCAGCGCCTGTCACGGAGAACATGCCGGCCGGGGTGGCAGCGGCGCCGGAACCGGTAGTGGAGAGGCTGGCTGAAATCGCAGCCGAGCCGCCCGAAGAGCCGCAGGCCGAATTGGCGGAGGCGGTAGCGGAGGTTATCGAGGAAGAAGCGGAAGACCAGGCGGAGGCGGAAGCCGAAGAAGAAGCGGAGGAAGCCGCCGCCGCCGAAGAGTCTGCCTTCGAAATCGAGGGCGAAGCTGTTGGCATTGAAGCCGCCGAACAGTTGGAAGTGGCTTCGGAAGCGGCTTTGGAAGCGGCTTCGGAAGCGGCTCTGGAAGAGTCTGGCGAAGGCTCGACGGAGGACCCGGCTGCGGAAGAGGGCGACGCGGTAACCGAAGAGGAAGGACCCGAGCCGGCGCGCATCCCCACCAGCCTGACCGCTACTTTGCGCGAACAAGGCTCGCGCTATCCGCACCGCGTTTCCCGGCGCTCCCGCCGCGGGGGACGCGAGGGCAGGGGACCGGCGCCCGAGCCGGGGCAGCGCCGTCCGCCGCAGCAGGAAGCGCGCCAGTTGGAAGGCCGCACGGAACGGCCGGAGCCCGCCGAGCGTCCCGACCGCGGCTCGGAACGCGGCCCGGAACGCGCCGAGCGTCCGGAACGCACCGAGCAGCGCACCGAGCAGCGCACCGTGC
>PLDF01000318.1 GCA_003135055.1 Bryobacterales bacterium
CCGACATCGAGTACGCCGACGAAGTCACCATGGCCCGCGCCCTCGAAGGACGGCGGGAACTCTAAAGGAATTGAAAATTTCGGCCTATTGAGCCAGCCTGTGTTAGGCGAGGATCGGCAGCGTAGGCATTTCGCCCTGGGCCTTGGCTTCGGCAACCACGGCATCCAGATGCTCCAGTACCTCCGGAACGGTCATAGTGTAAATTTCGCGCTGGGAGTCGTAGCCTTCCGTAATGAGTCGCTTGAGGGGCTCCTCGTCGAACAGTTCGGCCAGCTGGTCGGTGATCACCTTGCCGGAGCGCTCTTTTTGCCGCCCCCAGGCATCAAGAGGCAGGGCGATCCACATGGGCCGGCCGTTCACGTCGTAACGAAGATCGACGGCGTCGGCATGGCGGGTGGCAATAGCAACCAGGGTGCCCTTCCAGCGGCAGTGCAGGTCCTCGCCGCTCCAGCGGTCGCTTACGTGGAAGTCTTCGTACATGTCTCCAGACTATCGTTCCGGCCGCGCCACGGCAAGCCGCTGCTCTTTTTCGCCGGGCTGCCGATGAACCCGGCAGGGGAATCGCCATCCATGCAGATCACAGTTACTGTCTCCGACGCAATCTTCCGCGAAGTCGTAGCTCGCAGCCTCCCTGTCATCGATTTCGTTGAATCGCTCATTGACCGGGGGATGATCGCTGCATCGGATCCGCCTGTCCTTGACAGCGCCATCGAGCGAATCCGTCGCCTGCGCGCCGGTACGCATCCTTCCTGAGAACAGACCCATGCATCACAGCCCACAATCGCATGGCCCATTTACCATGAGATTGAGGAGCCCGCACTGGTCGGGTTGACGAATCCCATGCTACGAGTTGGATATCCTGCAACCCTTGCGGCCGAGTTGTTCAATGATTTCCCTAAAGAAGTCGAACTCATTTCGCTGCCGGATACATTGGACCACGATGTAGATATCGACGTCTGGATTCCGGATCCCTACTCCAATCGGGCCACCAGGACATGGCCGCACCTGCGCAGGGTGCGCCTGGTGCTTGCGCTTTTGGCCGGCACAGAGTGGATTCCGGGCATAGTCGGGCCCCACGTGACGATTTGCAACGCCCACGGTGCGCACAACATCTCCACAGCGGAATGGACAGTGGCCTCCATTCTGACCATGCTCAAGTACTTTCCCTTCTATCTCGATGTGCAGCACGCCGGCAAATGGAAACTCCGTTACAAGGCCAGCGCAAACTACGCCGAACTTACCGGCGACGCACGCCCGATCTATCCCCCCGTCATGTTGGAAGAACTGACCGGCAAGAAGGTACTCCTTGTTGGCTACGGCTCCATCGGCACGGAGATCGAGCGCATGCTCGCGCCCTTCCACGTCGATATGGTGCGTGTTGCCCGCAGTGCGCGCACTCAACCCGAAGTCTTCGCCGTCGGCGACCTCGATAAGCTCCTCCCCCAGGCGGAAATCGTGATTCTGATTCTGCCTTCCACTGCAGAAACTCGAGGGTTGATTGGTGCTCGCCAGTTTGCAATGATGCGGCAGGGCGCGCTGCTGGTGAATGCTGCGCGCGGACCCATCGTCGACACGGACGCTTTGATCGATGCGCTTCAGTCCGGCAAAATTCGCGCCGCCATCGACGTCACCGATCCCGAGCCGCTACCGGACGGTCACCCTCTGTGGAGCGCGCCGAATCTTCTCATCACCCCGCACGTTGCTGGATCCACGCCCATGTTCATGGTCCGCGCCATGGAGTTCGCCGCCTCCCAGATCGGTCGCTATCTCCGCGGGGAGCCGCTCGAAAACGTCGTCACAGGCGAATATTAGCGCCAGGCGCCGTGCGGAGGCCCTGGTTCCGTTTCTTGACCCGCCTATTTCGCAAACCTACAATCTAAACAGGAGCAATTCACCTTTTTCCGGTATTGCGGGTGGTTCTGCATGGGTTCTGAACTGCGATTGAGTCCTCGCGAACGTGCCGTCCTGACGGCCATCGTCGAGACCTACATTGCTACCGGGGAACCGGTCGCGTCGCACGCCCTCGCCCGTTACTTCGGCAACAAGGACGGGATGAGCTCGGCGACCATCCGCAATGTCATGGCCTCGCTCGCCGAGGCCGGCCTCCTCGATCAGCCCCACACCTCCGCGGGGCGCATTCCCACCGCTCGGGCTTTCCGCTTTTATGTCGAGCATCTCGGCGGACCCGGCGGACCCCAGGTCGTGATTCTCGCTCCCGAGCGCCTGGAGCAAATCGAAGAGAGTTTTGCCTGAATCGGCACCAGCCAGCAGTACCTGGAGCGCACCTCGCATGTCCTGGCGCTGATCTCCAGCGGACTGGGCGTCGCCCTGGCCAGCACCCAGGAGCTCCACACGCTGGAGCACATCCATTTTTCGCGGGTTGTCGCGGGCCGTGTGCTGGCCGTGGTTATTACCAAGGCCGGCACGGTGCTGGATCGTGTGCTGATGCTCGATCACGACCTGACCACCACGGAGCTGGAAACCGCTGCGCGCTTCCTAAACGAGAATTTTCACGGCTGGTCCATCGAGCGAATCCGTGTCGAGCTGGCGCGCCGGATCGAAGCGGATCGCAGCGAGTATGACCGCCTGATGCAGTCTCTTGAAGAGTTGTACAGCAAGGGCGCTTTGGCCACCGAGAGCGGCACGACTCCGATCATTTTTGTCGAGGGCGTCGCCAATCTGCTGGCGGGGGAAACAGACCGCGAACGTCTCCGCACCATGTTGCACGCCCTCGAAGCGAAGGAACGACTCATCGAGCTCCTCAACGCATACGTCGACGCCCGGCAGCGCACGGTTCGCGTGGTCGTCGGCCTCGAAGACGCCATTCCGGAACTGCGGGACTTCGTTTTGATCGGCGCCACTGCCCGGCTGGAAGCGGAAAATCTGGGTACGGTCGCCGTCATCGGTCCAACCCGCATTCAATATCAGGAAACAATCAACGCAGTGTCGTACATAGCACAGCTTTCCGGCAGGATTTTCCAGCCGCCACAATGAGGCGGTGTGGCTGCGTACCGGAATCACCAACAGCAGGCGCCCCACGATCAACCCGCCTGTACATTGGAATCGAGTCAGAAATATGCGTCGAATTATGGTGGAACCAAAACATGCCGCCGGAGACGGAATTCAGGCGCAGGGAAATGATCCTGACAGCGGTGCGGCCGGCGTGACTGACAGCGACGAGGCGAAGGAGCCTCTGGTCCCTGTCGAAACCGCGACCGTCCCGAAGGAAGAATACGATCGCCTGAAAGCGGAGCGTGACCTGCTCTTCGACCGGCTGGCGCGGCTGCAGGCCGACGTCGAAAACTCCCGGAAACGGGAAACCCGCGAACGCACCGAGTTTCGCGACTTCGCCGTCTCCAACGCCGTGGAGCAGTTTCTCCCGGTGCTGGACAATTTCCAGCTGGCGCTCAGATCAACCGGATCGACGGACCAGCTCCGCGCCGGCGTCGAGCTCATCGTGAAGCAGATGGAAGAGGCGTTGCGTTCGCTCAACGTCCAGCCGGTTGAGTCGGTGGGCGCAACCTTCGACCCGCGCGTGCACGAAGCCCTCGAAATGGTAGAACGGAACGATCTGCCCGATCATCAGGTATTCGANNCGCAAGCTGGCCCTCCAGCATCATCCCGATCGCAATCCCGGAAATTCCGAAGCGGAAGAGCGATTCAAGGCATGCAGCGAGGCCTATCAGGTCCTCAGCGACCCGCAGAAGCGCGCCGCCTACGACCGTTACGGCCACGCCGGGCTCGGCGCGGCGGGCTTCGACGGCAATCCTTTCGGCGCCCAGGACATCGGCGACATCTTCGGCGATCTCTTCGGCGAGATGTTCAACATCGGTGGCAACCGCCGTCCTTCGCGCGTCCAGAAGGGCCGCGACATTCGCCACGACCTCACCATCGAATTCGAAGAGGCGGTCTTCGGCAAGGAGACGAAGGTCACGGTTCGCCGCATGGAGGCCTGCAAAGACTGCCGCGGCGCGGGAACGGCCACCGGACGCGGACCCTCGACCTGTCCTCACTGCCAGGGGCGCGGGCAGGTCCGCTACCAGCAGGGATTCTTCTCCATCGCCCGTGCCTGCAGCGCCTGCGGTGGCGCCGGAACCGTCATCAGCGATCCCTGCCATACCTGCCGCGGCGAAGGACGCATCGAGCGCCAGCACGAGATCTCTGTGAGCATCCCCGCGGGCGTGGAAGACGGCACGCGCATTCGCTACCAGGGCGAGGGCGACGCAGGCCGCTTCGGCGGACCCGGTGGCGATCTCTACATCGTGCTCAGGGTTCGTCCGCACAAATTCTTCGAGCGCGAAGGGAACGATCTCCATTGCCTCATTCCCGTTTCCTTCCCTCAGGCGGCATTGGGCGCGGAAATCAATCTCACCACGCTGGATGGCGACGCAAAGATCAGGATTCCCGAAGGAACGCAGAGCGGGCAGGAGTTTCGCGTTCGTGGCAAGGGTGTTCCCCATCTGAACGAATACGGACGCGGTGATCTCATCGCGCAGATCATCGTCCGCACGCCTGGCAAGCTGAACAAGGCGCAGAAGGAACTGCTGCGACAGCTGGGGGAGACCGTGACCGTCGAGAACACGCCAACCGCGCGAGGCATTCTCGAAAAAGTGAAGGAGATGTTCTCCTGAGAACTTCCGCGTTCAAGGTCGCGTTCTCACCCGCTACCTGCCGCTCGCTGTAGGCTGCACCCTGCACCCTGTACCCTGCACCCTGGGCCCTCCCTTACTCCAGTAAGGCGGCCGCCACGGCCATCGCGGTGATCGCCGCCGTCTCCGCGCGCAGGATGCGCGGCCCGAGACTCACCGGCTTCCAGTTCTCCGCATCGAAGAGCGCTTCCTCCTCCGCCGTCCACCCACCCTCAGGCCCAACCGCGATCCGGATCGCCGGCACATCGTCACCGGCAGCGTTCAGCGCCTCCGAAAGCGCGTGGTGCAGCGTCGTGGAGCGCTCCTGCTCTGCGAGCACCAGGCGCAGCGCCTGAGCATCGCCCTGCACCGCCGTCTTCAGCGCCAACGGGTCCTCAATGCGCAGGACGTCGGACCGTCGCGCCTGCTTTGATGCCTCCAGCGCCAGCCGGCGCCAGCGCTCCACACGGCCCGCTGCGGCCTGCGCGAGATGCTTCTCGCTGCGACGGGCGATCACCGGCTGGATGCACTCGGCCCCCAGCTCGGTCACCTTCTCAATCGCCCACTCCATGCGATCGAACTTGTAGACCGCCATCACCAGCGTCACCGGCAGCGCAGGCTCGGCCTCAACCTCGGCAATCAGGTTAAAGCGGACCTCACGCGGCGTCACTGCGGCGACCTCCGCGTGATACACCCTTCCCCCGGCCACCACATCGGCTTCCATGCCCGGCTGCGCGCGCAGCACACGCGCCATGTGCTCGGCCTGCGCGCCCTCCAGCGTTGCCGTTGCCTCATCCCATCGCTCTGCAATCCAGCGCCGTCGTGTCATGGCAATCCGGGAATCGGTTTCGTTTCCCGTGTCTCCTTCGTTCCAAGTCTAGCCCCGATTGTTGCGCGCGTTGCGGGTTGCGCCCGCAAACACTGAGGGGGACGCTTTGAGCGTCCCCCTCGCGTGTTGCCTTGTTGTTGGTTGACCGCTACTTCTTTTTTGCGGCCTTCT
>PLDF01000309.1 GCA_003135055.1 Bryobacterales bacterium
CGCTGGCTGCGCTGGAGCAGTTGCCGGTGGCTTGCTCCCGTTTTCGGAAAGCCCTTCCATCCCAAGCGCAACCCACCTTGTCCCAGCTCGAACTCACAGTCCGCGTCAACCTGAGCCCGACGGAGGCCTACAATACGGTCCCGGGCAGGGACCCCCAGAACGGTTAAGCACCCGCAATCCTGCAAAATCGAAGCGCCATTTCCGCCGCGTTTCCTCTGACAGGGCGGCGCGCCGGCGGCGGCAGCCAAGCCAAAGGAAGAAGGCTTTTCAATTGGGGGCTCCGCCCCCAAACCCCCGAAATGGGGATTAAAGAACTTTATATCTTAAAGAAGAACAGGCAAAACCAAAACCTTTCTATTCTATGAAGGAAAAACAAAAACACCGCCATGGGGGGCCACCGCGGCCTTCCGTTGGTCGGCACCGAAAGCATCAAAAATCTAGCCGGAAAGGAACCACTCCCCAGCCTTTAAACCCACCCCAATTTCAGGATCATCTTGTATTGGAAACGAAACCTCATTTCAGGATCATTATTCGATTGGAAAATGCTGCGGCCACTCACGAATGCCCCGTACCCTGCAAGTTTGGCCGATGCCGCATAAATTAGGCTCTGGTGGTGCGCCGTGTTACACGTTAGCGTTCTACTTCAACGTTGGCAAGGTCGAGTTTGCGTGGAGCCCGCGGACTCCAAATGCAAAACCCCGCCATGTAGGGCGGGGTTTTGCAAATCCACTGGAGTGGAAAGAGGTGATCGAATTGATTCCTTCTGGCGCTGTTCTTTTAACCAGGACGAAACGGACCAAGCTGAAGATCGAAATTGATCTCTAGCCGAATCCGAGGGAGGTTGGCAGATGACACTGCTAGCCTCCCCAGCACCAATAATAGCAGAAGCCTGGGTTGGGCTCAATGCTCCGATGGCGAGGGTGCCGAGGGCCATCGAAAGCCCTGGCTACCGATCATTGGGCGGCTTCTCTTCCCAAAGGCTCCCCTGGAAAAGTCTGCTCAGATAAGAAGGCTCGTCATTCGAAGCAGTTTTCTGCAAGGTCCCGGCCTGCTCCAACTCGGCCTCGGATTCCTGCTTCCGGCCGAGCGCGGCATAGGCCTGAGCCAGGCTGGCGTGTGCCTGGATAAAACGTGGGCGCTGGCGGATGGCCGCGCGGTCCCGTTCCGCGGCAAGCTGGTATTCGCCCCTTTCAAAAGCGATGCGGCCGGCAAGAGCCTGCATCCACGGGTCGCCGGGCGACAGTTTGAGGGCCTGCCGGATCAGCGGCTCCGCGGCGTCTTTCCGCCCCGCGCGAAGCGTGCAATCTGCCAGAAAGAAGTACGTCTCGGGGCTGCCCGCGCCCAGAGCGACCGCCGTCTCCAACGCCTGGCGCGCCTCTTCGTAATGCCGGTGAGCAGCCAAAATAATCCCGTGCGCCACCCAGACGTTGGACCATTCCGGCCAGCGATTCCGTAGCTCACTCAGCAGATGATCCGCATCATCGACGCGGTGGGCAAATTCGAGCGTGGTGGCTTTCAGCAGCAAGATTTGGCGGTTCTGGGGCAGAGTGCGGGCTCCCTGTTCGATGATCCGCAACGCTTCGGGCGCCTGGCCCCGCTTCACCAGCAGCGCCACCGCCCGCAGGTATAAATCCGGCCGTTCGGGGGCCGCATGCAGCGCCTGGTCGAGGGCCGAAGCGGCCTCCTGAACCTTCCCGGATGCATCCAGCATTTGTGCGCGCGCGAGGTAGTAATCGCCGGTTCGCGCGGATTCCGGCAGGCGGTCTATCAACTCGAGCCCGGCTTTTGCGCCGGTGGCATGGAAAGTCGCGATGGCGAGATCCAACTCCACCCCGCCTGAGCGTGGACCAGCCGCGGCCGCCTGCTGCAACAGGTTCCTCGCCAGCGCGTATTGGTTCGCCGCAAGCAGCGCGCGCCCCGTGTCGGCAAGCACGGAAGCGGCGGGTTTCAAGGCGGCTATCCGCTTCGCCGCGGCTGCCACCCGATCGGCATTGTGGTCCTCGATCATCAATTTCAGGTATTCCACCTGTGCCGCCGGGTCTTCAGGGTGATCGTGGATTGCCTTCTCAACGCGCGACCGGTAATCGGCGCGTCTCTGTTCGGGCGTCAGGCTCAAATACTCCACGAGGCCGGCAGGCACGTCTTTCTTTTGTACCGGGCCCAGCAGGCGGAAGCGGTTCATCACTACTTCGGACTCTTGAGTCTGACCCGCATCGGCCAGCGCGCGGGCAAAGTGAAGCACCGTCGCGGAGTTTTCGGGGGCCAGCCCGGCGGCCCTGCTCAGGACCCGTACCGCGTCGGCGGGCCGATCCAAGGCCTGATAGGTTTGTCCCAGGCGATCCAGGTTTACGGCGTCGTCCGGCTGCTGCGATGCCACAAGTTCCAAGTCCGCCAGGGCAGACTCCGGTTTTCCCTCTTGATAGTAGAGACTGCCGCGAGCCGCCCGCGCCGGCACGTAATTCGGTTTGAGCGCCAGCGCTTTGTTCAGGTGCTCCAGCGACTGAACCATGTCGACGGTGCGCTCGGCCTGGGCCAGTTCGTAATGCCCCACCGGGTCATCGGGATGCCGCGCCAGAAACCACTCCAGTTCGGCGATGGCCTGTTCCAGTTTCCCCATTTTGGCCGCCGTAAAGCCTCGCTCCCGGCGGGCAATCTCGTCGTTCGGCTCGAGTTTCAAATAGCGGTCCCATGCCGCCGACGCATCATCCAGCGCTCCTAACTCGGTGGTGGTGACGGCCAGCAATTTCTGCACGTCGGCCCGCCGCGGATCGAGCTTGGCCGCCTGGGCCAGCCGCATTACGGCAGACTCCCATTGCCTGGTCGCCTCTTCCACGAACGCCAAACGGTAGAGCACATCCACGTTTTGGGGCTGCTGCCGCAGCGCGGCTTCGAGCGCCTCATGGGCCCGTTCGTAATGGCCCGTATAAGTGGCCATCACGCCCAGGTTGGAAAGCGCATTGAAGTAGGCCGGCGCGGCCGCCAACGCGCTCGCGAAGGTGATTTCGGCCTTGTCGAACTGCCCGGCGATCCACTGATGGGTTCCGTAGTTGTTGAGAATTTCCGCCGAGCGTGGAGACGCCGCGACCGCCCGGCTATGGAACTCCTCGGCTTCGGAGAGTCTCTTCTGATTGTCGAGCGCGACGCCGAGAAGGCTTAAGGTCCAGGCATCGCCGGAGTGAGCTTCGAGTTCGGCTCGAAGAGTTTTTTCCGCCGTCTGGAAATCGCCTCGCTGCATTGCTGCCACCGCGGATTGGACGGCCGCGTCCTGCTGCGCGCCCCGGCCCGCCGCAGTGCAGAGCAGCAAGACCGCAGCGAGTACAGTGACCGCGCGGTTCTGTATTTTTGCCAGCAACCACTCCGTTACGGTCGTGGCTCCGATCGGAGCCGGGCCCAGAGGGCGCCCCGTCAGCAAACGGTTTTTTGGTACCACCGAGTCTCGCCGTCGGAGAACAAGGGTAGAGCGACGCTGGACGAAGCGGCCCATGGAAAACCCAGTGTAACGCTACTTCAGTTTCGCCCTCGCGAAGGGCCGCGCAAATGCCGCGGGCACGCTGTGGGCCGTGGTGCTGGCGGCCCTTGCGTAATACTCCAGCGCCTTCACCCGGTCGCCCAGTTTGTCATAAGTCTGCGCGATCAGACATTGTATAAAAGGATCGGTCTGCACCGCGTTCTGCAGGCCGGCGAGCGCCGCCGCATAATCGCCGGCGTAAAACGCGACGTAACCGGTCAGGTACGGGAAAAAAACCTGTTGCTCGGGACTATTGCCCTTGCTCAGGATGGCTTGGGCGGCAGCGACGTATTTGCGGGCGTCATCGAGTTTGCCGCGGCGGGCCGCGATCCGCGCCCTGGCGTGCGCCCAGCGGAAGTCCCAAAGGTCTTGGCGATTCGGCGGAATGTTAGTCTCCTGCAGCCCGGCATCGTGGCCTTTGCGATACCAGCCGTAAGCGGTATCGAGGTCCCCGGCATCGAGACACAAGCGCCCCAGTTCATCCGCCACTTCGCCGGCGCTATAGAAATCCGGAGCCGCGCGGAAATACTCGTAGGCGTTGCGATCGGCCTTCTCGGCGCCCCTGCAGTCGTGGGCAAAACCGAACGAGATCGCGAGGGCCCGCTGCGCCTGCGCTTTCTCCAGAGGCGTTGGGGCTGCTTTAATTGCCTGGCTGAAGTATTGCCTGGCCTCTGTGTAGCGCCCCAACAGGTCCAGCACAACTCCGGCCCCATTGTTGGCGGCGACAGACTTCGGAGAAGCTTCCACGCCCCGGCGGAATACCTCAAGAGCTTCCTCGAGTCTCCCGTCATGGACCAGTTGCGGCCCCATCGCGACAGATGCGGTCTGCTGGCCGGCCTGAAAGGCCATACATGCTGCAACGATAGATAGAGAGACCGCGGTTAGACGGCCAACCGAAAAAGCCGCCGTGCGCATGCCGCGAGCTGTCACCGCAGTGCTCATGTCCCGATTATAAAAAGGAGAAGCCGATATCCGCGGAACGGATACCGGCTTCAAGTAACGGCAGCTCAGGGTTTATCCCCTGTCAGAACTGAAACCGCAATTCGAGTGACAGAATACGCGGGCCTCTGTCACTGGTGTACTGTCCGGTGTTGGCTGTAGTGTTAGGGCTCCCGGCGAGCAATGGATTGAACGCGAACGCCGAGGCAACGCCGCTAAACTCCACATGGTTGAAGACGTTGAACGCCTCTATTCTCAGCTTGAGCTGACGCTTCTCGCCGACGATCGGAATCGATCTGGAGAGCGATGCGTCGAAGTTCAGCCATCCCGGACCGTACAGTATGCCTGCTCCACCGCCGGCGTTGCCGATGGTCCCGACGGCGGGCACGGCGAAAGCGGCGGGATTGAAGGCCAGTTTGCCATTGGGCAGCGAAGGATTCGTGGGGATATTCGCGTAGGGGTTACCGATAACGTTGATGCGGGCTCCTTCATTGGTGGACCCCGTAATATCCTCGGCGTTAGTGGTGCTGAAACTCGGAGTAAACGGGGCGCCGCTATTGGCGGTGGTGATGCCCGAAACCTGCCAGCCGTCCGTGACAACCGTGAGCAGCTTGCTATGCATCGCCTGTCCCGGTTTCGGAAGGTCGTAGGAGTAATTGATGCCCAGCGTCTGACGCCGGTCGATGGCCTGCGGTCCATCACAACTGTCCGGCTATAAA
>PLDF01000421.1 GCA_003135055.1 Bryobacterales bacterium
CCACGATGACGCGGACGAAGGTCGCGCCGGCGGCGGTTATCGTGGAGAGCAACTCCGCCAGCGTGACGCCTTTCAATGCCGTGCGGCATGGAACAGCGCGAAGGCGGCGAGCAGAAGCAGGGCCACGCCGGCGGCGGGAACCATCCACGCCGTGGTCTTGGAGGGCGGTCGCGGCGGTTTCGGCGGGGCATCAGTTGGGCAAGCCTGAAGTTGCGTAAGTCCGGCGGCATGGGCAGTGAGCCGATTCCACGCCGGTTGAACGGCGTGCGCGCTAACCCAGTGGAACGCGCGCGAGCCGAGCAGCAGGTGCAGAATGGGCGACGTCACCTTGGCCGAGCTTTCCTTGCTCGAACTTGAAGCGGTCGGACCAGGCAATCAGCGGTGGGGGAGCGGAATTGCGGGTAGTGCCTGAGAAGTGCCCAGAACTTGAATTTGGTGTGCTACCTTCGGCCAGGCGCGCTTTAGATATCAATAGCAAACAGGCCCCCTCGGTGGTCAAATTCCACTTTAGCCCGGTCAAAGAAACCGAACTGCCCCAGCAAACCAAGACCCACGCCTTCGAGCCCGGACGTAAAACCAGCATAGATCTCTAGCGTCGCAATGGTAGGGATCTCAATTCCGATTGTCCAGTAAAACGTCGGTACCGCCCCACTGCCAACGCCTGCGATTTCGCTCGCAGCCCTCGTGAGTGGGTCCAGCCCAAGCTGGAGAGCAAACGATAAAGGAAGGTGCAATGGTCGGCCCCGGAGTCGACAATCGCGTAGCAGGTCAGCCGGTTGCCGCCGCTTACGAGATGCAATGGAACTATCGGCCTTTTGACCTTCTGACCATTTGGAAACGAGGCGTCTGCGGCGCAATTGAATTCGCTATACCGGATCTCACGTCTAGCCACGCCTGTCCTGTCCTAAAAGGCGAACGCAGCGGGCGACTGCGGCACACGAGCAATGATTGGGCTCTGCTCCCCGAGTTCCTGTGCCTTTCGGATCGCCTCTTTCATTTCCGCGGCATATGCGACTACGCGACTCTCATCCTGTGCAATAGCGACCCACGCGCCCGGAGGAACTCCTTCGAAGAGCTTGCCGAAATCTCTAACCGCCGGCTCCATGGTTTCTATGATACCTCTTACTCCAATAGACGACGCCCGACATAATTGAGGCCGGAGATGGCGTTCCGAGCAAGTCGAGCAAGTATCTACTTCTTACGCTTGGCTGGCACGTGCGGCTTAGGAGATCGATCGTTCCCTGCAGGTTCTTGAGTAACTCGGGTCCGCCCCGCGATGAAAGTAGTTACAATTCCACCGAGGCCAATGCCGCCAAATAGCGCCCCAGCCCAGGGTTGACCAAGGGTCGCAATGTACGTGCCGCATCCCAGAAATAGCGCGGCAGTCGAGAATGCGAAGATCTGCCCCAATCGCGCCTCCGCAAACTGGCGGCGCAGCCCTTCCACTTGTGCATCCACTACCTTTGCCTCAAGGGCGCGGCGGGATCTCCCCTCGTCTTCGGCCATTTGCATAATGCGAAGGGCAGCCCCAGGACACGCCTCTTCGTATGCCGCGAGGATCTCCAGGTGAGGAAGTGGGCCGGCGAAGCCCGAAGCCGCGATCTCCATTCGGACGTGAGCGGTTATCTGGCTGTGGTTGCTGCCGGAGACACCGAAATCGAATCCGCTCCACGAGGAAGAGCAGTTCTACTCTTCTGTATTGCCGTATACAAGTCCGCTCCAACCATAAGCCAGTCGTGCGCCACTGCGTCACGCTCGGATGTAAAGCATTGACGTACCGCTGGCGCCGTCGCCCCTGTATTGGGAAACAGCGTCATTCGCGTTTTCCCTACATCCGCTATTAAAATACGTGGAATGGCGGGGCAGCCCTCGCTATTCGTGGGCACGTCACTGCTGCTCGCCGCGGCACAGCGCTAGATAGCGTTTCATTCGCTGACTTCGCTGGTGGTGCTGGCGGCGCCAATGGCGTATGGTCTGCGACTGGTGTCATGCCATGCGCGGCGCGCGCTGAAAGGTACAGGTTGACAGACTAGCGATCGGTGCTCACGCCGCGTCGATGCATGACTCTTGTTTCAGCTCTTTTCGTACGGTCGTTAGCCGCACCTTCTTGCGTCTGCGGGGTACCGATGAGGACCCACGAGAAGCCTCGGTCTTGGTCACGGCACGTGCCCCTGTACCATACGGCGGGATCGCCACGTGCAGCGCGCCATAGACGTAGAGATCGATGTCGCTGCCTTCGTTTCCAAAATAGCCCGTAGCGCTGTACTCGCACGCGTGGAGGTGCATGAGGGCGGGCAAATCCGGATCCGCTGCGTGGGCCCGGCCTTCGGCTATCTCGGGGTACATGGTGGGCCGTGCATTAAAATGCGGCGGCGGATCAACCCAAACGACATCGAAACCTCCAGCATCCTCGGAACCTGCGCGGACGGCCAGCGCCTCTTCGAGGTCCGTCGGGTCCATCTGGTCACCCAACGCAGCCTGCTCGCGCGGGGTTGGGAAGTGATCGAGCTGCCAAGTCTCGTCGGCGCAGGTTTCGATCATGTAGGGGTAGAGGGTCGCCTCCAGCCCTTCGGCCATTGCCGCCGCCGCAACCTCGTGATCGCGCCCCTTTAGGGCGGACACGGTTTGACGGGAGAGCGGTCGCTGCTTGCGTTGGAAGCGCGCGTCCTGGTGATGCAAATGGGAGCAGGGGAAGGCGAGCGTCCCACCCTTCGGAAGGAAGCGGCGATCGTCCAGCAAGACACGAAGCTTTTGCTGGACGAGGGTGTTCAGCGCCTCACGGCCGCGGTCGCGACCGGGCACGCGGCTACGCCCGGTGTTGGCGCCGCGCCGGATCAAGTAGGTCAATGTGACGCGCAGTCCTCCCCAAACCCGCTCGATCTGGTGATCGACGTCGCCAAAGAATGCAGCCCAGTGAATGCGCGTCGACTCGACTTGTTCCCTGATCGCGTGGCCCCAGTCGTAGGTCTGAAAGACGCCATGGTGCTTGACGACGAACGCTCCGTTCGAGAACTGCGCCGGCAGGCACACGACGAGTGTGCCGAGCATGTCGCTGCCGCGCGGGGTGTCCTTGTGCGACGCAAAGTGGCCCCCTGTCGCATAGACATTGAGGTTGTATAGCTCCGCAGTCAGCGCGTCCGGAACCTGTGGCGCCAACTCGCGGCGGATCTGTTCGAGTATGCCCGCCGCAGCGGGGTCGAAGTGAAGGACGGAAAAGGCGTCACCCTCAGCCTTGATCTGAAGGGCATCGCGGACGGTGCGGTCGTACCGGGTCTTACGCCCCATGCCGAACGCCGCCACCGCGCAGCGCTCCACCAGCGGACGGAGAAGCCGTTCCTGTTCGGAAGTGTCCCTCGCGCGCAGCACGGGGATTTGGGTCTTGTCTCGGAAGCGGAGGGTGAGCGCCTGTTCGGGCACAAGCGTACCACCGCACGTAAAGGGCGCGCGCAGGCCATGCACTGCATGTTGGAGACCTTCCAACAGCGCTCGCTCGCGGTTCGTATCGCTGGTTGATGCCATGACTTTAAGATCCCTGTCTCCTTCCTCCTTTGCAGCTTTACGGCTTGGCGCGATATCAAGTCCCGCCGAAAATATGTTTAGGCTGAGCGTGATAAGACCCGGAGAAGCCCGGCACTCTCAACGGATTCCGCTTTGCGAAAGCGATCCAGGGACTCCGGCCTCCTCCACCGCCACGATTCAATACGTGCGTGTCGGCCATCGTGGCCCGGACCTCCATCCCAGCCATTTTAAGCGGGTGCGTGCCGATATGAAACACGAGGAAGCGTCGAAACCTGTGCAGGTAGGCCTCCTCGGTCCGGCGGCTGAAGGACGAAATGCCCGACCCGTTCAAAGCAAGGATATCAGAACTAAAGAGTGCCGCCATGAGCCCCGAAGCGCCACCGAGGAAGAGAAGAGAACGCCGGAAAAGCCGCGAACGCCGCTAACAACGACACGACTCTCGGGTCTCACCTGTCAAACCCAGAATCATCGGCTTAAGCGGAAGCGATCTTCCTCAGCCCCGGACGCGGCGAGTAGTTCCCGCCTTGTCGGCTAAAGTAGACCGATCGAGTGTCGGTCACTTGGCCGCCTACCCTACCCGTTGAAGTGCTCCGGCCAGATTGTCGGGCACTCGGAAACAGGAATCGTGACAGGAACTGCGAGCAATTTTGGCAAAAAGTCGCGGGCGGCTGTTCAGAATCGATAGCGGAACTGTCAAGGTCGATGCAAAGCCAGGGGAAGTCGTCCCTACCAACGCTATAATAGGCGACGATGACGTCGCAAGCCGAGTCGATTCTCGAAATCTTCAAGTCCACCGGAGCCTACTTGCAGGGCCATTTCCGGCTCACCAGCGGCCTGCACAGCGCCGAGTATTTGCAGTGCGCGCTGGTGTTGCAGCATCCGGCGGCGGCGGAGAAACTGGGGCGGCTGCTGGCGGAGGAGTTGCGCCAATATGCGCCAGCCGGCGTAAAGCTTGTGGCGGCCCCGGCGCTGGGCGGGTTGATCGTCGGTCACGAAGTGGCGCGCGCGCTGGGCGCCAGGTTCCTCTTCACCGAGCGCGACGCGAACACCAAGGAGATGGCGTTGCGGCGCGGCTTCACCGTGTCACCGGGAGAGACGGCGCTGGTGGTCGAGGACGTAATCACTACCGGCGGCAGCACGCAGGACGTGATCGAGGTCTTGACCGCGGCTGGCGCGAAGGTGCTGGCGGCGGGGTCGATCATCGACCGCAGCGGCGGCCATGCCAACGTGGGCGTGCCGCGGGTGGCTCTGGCGACGTTGCAGGTGGCGGCGCACTATCCGGAACAGTGCCCCATGTGCGCGCTGGGAATTCCGGTGGTGAAGCCCGGGTCGCGGCCAGCCTGAAGTTCGTAAGTATGGCAATACGCCGCATCAAGATCACCCTGGCCTACGACGGCGGCGGGTTTCATGGCTGGCAGGTGCAGCCGGGTCTGCCGACTATTCAAGGAACGCTTGAAGAGATCGTCGGCGGAATGGAAGGGCGGCCGGTGCAAGTGGCCGGGTCGGGAAGGACCGACGCGGGGGTCCACGCGCTGGAACAGGTGGCGGCGTTCAGCCTCGAAAACCCGATTCCGTTACCGAATCTCCGCCGGGCGGTGAACCGGTTATTGCCGCCCGCGATTCGGGTGCTCTCCGCCGAAGAGGTTCATCCGGATTTTCATCCGCGCTTCGACGCGAAGGCTAAGACCTATGAATACCGCATCTTGCGAGGTGAAACTTGCAGTCCTTTCGAGTGGCCTTATGTGTGCCACTATCCTTATCCGTTGGATGAAGAACGGATGCGGCAAATGGCGCTGGTCTTTGCCGGCGAACACGACTTCACGGCGTATGCGGCGTCGGATAATAGCGATGCCAAAAGCGGTACCGAGGGCAAATCGAAGGTGCGGACCGTGTTTGCATCGACCCTGCGCCGCGATGGCGAAAGGCTGATATATCAAGTACGTGGCAGCGGGTTCCTCAAGCACATGGTGAGGAATCTAGTGGGGACGTTAATTGAAGCCGGCAGGGGCAACATTGCGGATATGACGGCGCTGCCCGGCCGCTGCGGGCCCACGGCGCCCGCCAAGGGTCTGTTTCTGGCTAGTGTGGAGTATGATTAAACCCATGCGGATCGCCTTACTGATTCTTACGGTGATCGCGGGCGTGGCATGCGCGGCGGATGCGCCCCCGTCCACGACTTTGCGTGGCAAGCTGGTGGTTCGCGAGGGTAAGCCGGCGGTTCTGGAGACGGCAGGCAATAAGGTGGTCACGCTGGCGGGCGACAAATCCACCTCCGAGGTGTTGGGCGATGCGCGGATGAACGGTTTCGAAGTGGAAGAAAAGGGGCATTTCACCGCGCCGGGCCAGTTTCTGATCGATCCCATCCACACGCGCGCGATGATGGTGCACAAGGATGGGACATCTGAAGGTGGTCACGTTTTTGGTGCGATGTGTACTCGCTGCGCATTGCCAGAAGGAAACCACGCTCGATTTGATCGATCCGGATCCAGTGCCGTGACCCGATTTAGCCAGTGATCAAGCGATACATCAATATTTAGCCATAACTAATTGATTTATTACCAATAAAAGCATTTATCGCCTGTCACCGGCCAGCCGTTCGCCGCGCCTGGACGCGCGATCGAAACAGAGCCTCTACCGCAAGGGAGCCGGGACTTTCGCGGTTGGGCGAGGATTGGGCCCGCCTGTCGTGCCGGGTCGTGCCAGCCTATCCTCACACAAATTGTGGGCGCTAAAATAAGGCCGATCTCACGCGCGGAAGGGCAGCCCTCTGACGGCGCGCATACCTCCCAGACCGGTTCCGGTACCTCGTGGCTGATTGCTGGCGGTTAGGAAGAAAAACGTCCAAGTAAGAATCGGTACGCCCGGAATCCGGCAGGGTTATTCCGCCCAAGCTCTCACGGGAAATAGCTTGGCATACGCTCCAGCGAAGCGCCTCAGTAAATCGGTGCCAGCCCGGCTGGGCACTCACGCTGGGCACTCACGTGGAAAGGCCGCTTACGTGCTTAACTCACGCAGGGGCCAGACAGTGATGATTCAAACAAGCGTAGGCCCCCGCTCCGGCTCAGTTGTTCCGGCTCACCAGCTTATGACCAAACATCAGACGGCGCCCAATTCCTCTGGAATCAGGAACATCGCCATTCTGTGCGCCGTGGTTGCCGTGCTCTTCCTGGCTCGGGACCTGCTGATCCCGCTGGCCTTCGCCATCACCCTCTCAATGATTCTGGCGCCCGTCGTGGCTTGGCTGCAAAAACTGCGCTTGGGCAGGGTTCCCTCGGCAATCCTGGTAATGGTGGTCGCGACCGCGTCCGTGGGTGGAATCAGTTGGGTGATCTTCAACGACCTGGTTGAAGTGGCAATCGAGCTCCCTGGATATAAGGAGAATATCGACAAGAAAATCCAGGCGCTTAACGCCCCCGGCAAGAGTGCATTTGGACGGGCGGCCGACAGCGTGCAAGAGCTGAGGAAGCAGATCGCGAGCGCGCCGCCTCCGGTTCCGGCGGCCGCCGATGCCCCGTCCGCGCCCAAAGGCCGGCGCATCGCTCCGAATCCAACCACCCGTCCGCTCGCCGTGCAAATTGTGGATGAGCCCGGCAATGAATTGCAGTACGTGGCCAATCTGGCCAAGCCTTTCCTTAGGCCCCTTGCGGTGTTCGGAATGGTACTGATCTTCAGCCTGTACCTGTTGATCGAGCACAACGACCTGCGGAACCGGCTGTTCCGCCTGGTTGGATTGCAGCAGCTCAACCTCATGACGCAGGCCCTCAATGACGCGACGCAGAGGGTGAGCCGATACCTGATGCTCCAACTTCTGGTGAACGCCTGCTTCGGAGCCCTGTTAGGAACCGGCTTGTATCTGATCGGCCTTCCCTACGCAGCCTTGTGGGGCGCGGTTGCCGCGATCTTACGGTTGGTGCCCTATGTTGGCACTTTGGTTGCCGCCGCGTTGCCTTTGGTGCTTTCACTGGCGGTGTTCAATGGTTGGATGCCTCCATTAGCCGTGTTCCTGCTGTTCGCCATCCTGGAACTGGTCACCGGCAACTTCGTGGAACCCTGGCTCTACGGGGTCCACACCGGAGTTTCCTCGCTCGCGCTGCTTCTCGCCACGGTGTTTTGGGCTGCGCTCTGGGGGCCTGCCGGCCTGATTCTTTCGACTCCCCTGACGGTTTGCGTCCTGGTGCTGGGCCGCTACGTGCCGCAGTTCTCGTTCTTGCACGTCCTGCTGGGCGATGAAGCCCCACTTGAAGCGGAAGCGCTGATATACCAGCGCCTGCTCGACATGGACGAACAGGAAGCCAGGGCCGTGGCGGATCGATATCTGAAAGAGCACACCTTAGCCCAACTCTACGATTCGGTCCTCATCCCCGCGCTGACCATGGCCGAGCACGACCGGCATAAGGGTGCGCTGGACGCGGTCCGGGAAGAGTTTCTCTTCCTGAGCATGAAAGAGATGTTAGCGGAGCTGCCGGATGATTCTTTGA
Organism: Bryobacterales bacterium; assembly: GCA_003135055.1. GTDB lineage: Bacteria > Acidobacteriota > Terriglobia > Bryobacterales > Bryobacteraceae > PALSA-243. The sequence continues at coordinate 7,998 of PLDF01000421.1, forward strand.
AGTCTGCGCCGGCGAGCGCGGAAGCCGCCGCGCAAGCCGCCGCCGAACCCGACAAAGCGCCCAAACCCGACAAAGCACCCAAACCCGAATGGCCAGCCGGCCGCGTTATTTGTATTCCGGCCAACGATGAGGCCGATGAGATCGGCGCCTCCATGCTATCCCAGTTGCTCGAGCTGGGCGGCTGTGCGGCCCTTTCGTTTCCGGTGGACCCAGACATGCTTCAACTGATGCAGGTTTTGGAGCCTTCGGCGGACGACGTCATCTGCATTTCATCGTTGCCGCCATTCGCCTTTTCCCACGCCAAAACGCTAAGCCGCCAACTGCGGGCCCGCTTCCCGCTGACCAAAATCGTAGTGGGCGTCTGGGGATTCGCCGGCGATACCAAAGTGGCGCTGGAACGGTTTCCACCGCCTCGTCCGGAGTACCTGGTGACCAGTCTGGAGCAGGCTGTCCAAACCGTAGCGGCCCCAGTTGAAGTACCCGCCGAAGTTTGAGGAGTGGCGCGGGCCCATGGCCAGCGCTGTCCCGAGCCGCTCCGAGCGCTCGGGAGGCTCGGGAGTCGGCTGCCATTCCCCGGACTGCAAATCTCCCAGTACCGTGACCGGTTGGCTTTGTGCTCTCGCGGAAAATCACTCCCTTAAGGTCGTGGCTCTGATCGAAGCCGCGCGCCAGCAAGCGGTTTCACGGAGTATGCGAACCCGGGAAACGGTGTTCCGCGCGGCGGATCGGAGCCGGGCCCAGAGGGCGCCCCGTCAGCAAGCGGTTTCACGATAGCACCGAATCTCGCGGTCACAGTGCTAGTCGGCTTGACGGGACCCGCTATACGCCCGTCCCACGAATGCCGCCAAGCCATAGCATTTCTCCCGGCGCCGCCTTGCACTCCATTACACTTAAATCCTGCATGCCGGAATCCGTAATCGGCCCTTACCAGGTGCTCGGCCAGTTGGGCGCGGGCGGGATGGGCGAAGTCTACAGGGCGCTCGACCCCCGCGTAGGCCGCCAGGTCGCGCTCAAACTGCTGCCCGAATCGATGGCGAACAACCCCGACCTACGCCGCCGCTTCGAGCAGGAAGCGCGCCTCGCCGCGGCGCTGAATCATCCCAACGTGATGGCCATCTACGATGTCGGTCTCGACCAGCATCCGCCCTACATCGTCGCGGAACTGGTGCCGGGTGAATCGCTGCGCGCTTTGATCGCCAGCGGGCCGCTGCCGCCGCGCAAGGCCGTCGATATCGCCGCTCAAATTGCAGCCGGACTGGCGGCCTCGCACGCCGCTGGCATTGTGCATCGCGATCTCAAGCCGGAGAACGTCATCGTCACCTCCGAAGGCGTGGCCAAGATCCTCGATTTCGGCGTTGCGCGGATGGAAGCCAAGGCGGTAACGGCCAACGAGACGGCGACCATGGCGCACACATCCGCCGGTTCGGTGGTGGGCACGGCCGCGTATATGAGTCCCGAGCAGGCGCGCGCGGGCGATGTGGATTACCGCTCCGACCAGTTCAGCCTCGGCTTGGTGCTCTACGAAATGCTGAGCGGGAACCAGGCGTTTAGCGGCCCCAGCGCGGTGCAGGTGATGTCCGCCATCATCGAGCATGAGCCAATGCCCATCGAGCGCACGCTGCCCACGCAGTTGCGTTGGATTCTGCAACGCTGTCTCGCAAAAGAGCGCGAAGGGCGCTACGAATCCACGCGCGATCTGGCGCGCGAACTGGCGCAGGTTCGGGACCATTTCAGCGAGCTGACCACCATGGTGAGCGGAGTGCAGCCCGCCGTCACCGCCGCCGTTACCCAAAAGAAACGCCCCGTGTTGCCACTGTGGATTTTGGCGGCCGCCTGCGCGCTGGTTGGCGTCGCAGGCTGGTGCGCCGCGCAACTCTTGCGCGATCCGCACGCGGTTGCCCTTACGCGCTACCGGACAACGCCCTTCGCTACCGCACTGGTGACTCAAGGCCGTCCTTCATGGTCGCGCGACGGCAAAAGCGTCGCATTCATCGGCTACGGAGGGGGCGGCTCCCAACTCTACGTGCAAGGCGTAGATTCACCTGCCGCGGTTTCAATATCCCACGGCCCGTGGGAGGTCGAAGAAGGCCAACCACCATTCTGGACTCCCGACTCGCAGTCGATCTACTTCCGATGCCACAAAGACGACCAGGGGGGGCTGTGCCGCATCCCAGCCGGCGGCGGAGAGTCGACCATGGTTCAGCCAAACGCATTGACCGGCTCCCTCTCGCCGGACGGCAAGACGCTGGCATTGCTCGTGTTCCCGAATAAGGACTATTTCCGGCTGGAGATGATGACCGCCACGCCGCCGGACGCGCCGCCGCGCAGATACGAGCCGCAGCCGTTTCCTACGGGATCGCACTACAACAGCCCGGCCGTGGCGTTCGCACCCGACGGCAAGAGCATAATCGTCGCCATCGCCTTTGAAGGGAAGGGCGAAACGACTTGGCTTTTGCCCTGGCCGGCAGGTCCAGCGCGCCCCGTGTTCCCGCAGGGTTTGCCTTTCACGAACACGCCGCAGATCTCCTGGGAGCCGGATTCGCGGCATCTGGTCTTCGCCGTCGAGGTGGATGCTTCGGAGCACTATCAGCTCTATATGGCCGACGTGCGTAATGGCGGCTATTGGCCGGTGTTCATGGAAGATCGCCCCGCTTCCGCGCCGGCGGTGTCACCGGATGGTAGACGCGTGGCCTATCGATCGAACCTCTCGCACGCCGATGTGATAGCCGTGCCGCTAGGCGATGGACCGGTGCGCACATTGTTGGGAAGTTCGCGTACAGAACAGATGGCGGATGCGTCGCAAGCCGGGCCGCAACTGGTTTATGTGACCGACCGCCGCGGCATGCAGGAAATCTGGCTCACCAGTACGGCGGAAGGCTGGGACCGGCCGCTGATTACGGCGGATAGCTTACAGGTGGATGGCAAACCTGCCGGCGCTTTTCTCGATCCGGCACTCTCACCCGATGGCCGCCGCGTGGCATTCGCGGCCATGGTCGGCGGCGATATTCACATTTATACGGCATTCGTCTCGGGAGGCACGCCCGTGCGCGTAACCAGGGAATCGGGTCTCGAAGACGAGCCCGCATGGTCGCCAGACGGCAATTGGGTCGTGTTCGGCCACCTTGTTGGACACGGTTTCCTTTTGGCCAAAGCCCGCCCTGGCAGCGGCGAGGCGCCCATAGAGTTGGGTCCGATCGGAGGCAGCGCCGTTCCCGCATGGTCGCCCACGGGTGAGTGGATCGCCATCCAAGACGATCACGGCCGGTTGACTTTGTTCAGCCCGGACGGAAAGCCCAAGCGCGCACTGCCGGAGGATGGCGGGCCGTGCGCATGGTCGCGCGACGGCAAGACGCTGTATCAGGTAAAAATGGGCGACCCGGCGCTGGTGGCGATCGATATCGCTACCGGCAAAGAGACCAAGCTGCGCGATTTGCCCGGCCTGGAGCCGTTTTCGAGCTCGAATCCCGGCTTGCGCGCTTCGCTGACTTCGGACGGCAAGAGCATTGTGTACGCCGTGAACCGGCCGCGGACGGAAATCTGGATTTTGGACGGCGTGCAGACGCCGCATAAGTGGTGGGAGAGGATACTAGGCAAATAACGATGAGCTTTCAATGGCTGCAGATACGTATCACCGAAGAGAAGGAGCGGCGCGAGCGCGAGCGCGCGATTTTGGATCGCCTGCCGCGCGCGCTCAAGGAGCTGCGCGAGAGTCTGACCGTTTGCGTAGACGCTTATAACGAGGCGTTCGGCGCGAATTCCGCCAGCCTCGTGCTGGAAGAGGGGACCATGCACATGGTCGCGGGAGGAGGGAAGATCGAGATCGTAACCGACGCGTCGGTTCCCGGCTTTCGCGTGGAGCGCGGCTCGGACCCCTTACTGATCCAGGTGGGAATACTGCCGGGAGACAAGCTCTTCTATCGCGACGGCGACAAGTACCTTACGGCCGAAGAGATGACGCGGCGCATTCTGGATAGGACATTGTTTCCGAGGTTGGTGGAATAGGGTACTTCCTCGGGATTGCCGGTGACCTGAGCTGCTTCCGCTGCGCGCCAACGTGGGACATCCATGATAAGGACGCTTTCGTCTGTCAACCCGGCGATCTCAGCGATTCTTTCACAGCTTCTGACCTGACGGTCGCGACTCCGTTTCCGATGCTGACAGAGCCGCGACCGTAAGAGAGCGTTTGCCGAGAGCCAGGCCCCCAGATCGGTTAAGCGCCCCAACACGATTGGCCGCGAAGGGCGCCTCTTGCGATGGTTCTTGGTTCGCCTCGAGTGGAATCCGCGGCGCCGATCTCCGCCGAATGCCTCAGCGTGCCAAACAGATCCACTACACACGGAGTGCCTCTCCTGGGTAAACGCTTTCTCCCCTGAGCCGATTATCCACTTGATCGTGCCGCAGCCTCGAAACGTGCAGCACAGAAGCGCTTTCGCAAGCGAGTTGGCGTCGCCCAAGCCCTCCGATGCGGTTGTGTTTCGAGGCCGGCCAGCCGCTACCTCGACAAAATACCTCCCGCCGCCGTCGATGCCGCGGCCGCCAAGCTGCGTTTTTTCTACTTTCAATACCGGCCGCTCCGGATGCGCGGCTCATGCTGGCCACCATGCTGCCCGATAGCATCACCCACGCTATCGAGCGCGTGAAGGGCCGCCTCGTCCATATCGCTTCAACCGGCGCTTTCGCCAATGCCATCGTGCAGCCGAAGCGCGCCGCGGCTACTTCGCGCAGTTCATCGCCGAATGAATGAACTGCCACATCTGGGGCGTAATCTGGAACGGCTGGGCCTGTTCCTTGGCATGCTCCGGCCAGTTGGCCCGATCTTTCCAGACGTTGCTCACCGCCTGCGTCACGTCGGGATCGCCCTTGGTGAACCCCTCCACCAACTCTTTCCAGCGCGCTGCCAGCGCCTGCGCCTTAGCCGATGCCGGGTCTTCGCCGGCGCTCATCGCCGATCGCACTTCGGCGATCAACTCCGTCCACTGCTTGCTTACGCGCTCTTGCAGCTCCGGCGACCACTCGCCCTTTCGCGCATCCATCTTGGTCTGCGCGGCTTCGCTTGCATACTTCTTCATCCAGTCGTTGTTCGTCTGCATTTCGATCACCTCGATGATTTTCTTAAGGATGGCCGCGCCCGCCGGTCTGCCGGAAGCCACAATCGCCTCGGCTTCCCGAATGGCGCCGATCGCCCGGTCAAGCAGCCTTCGCTTCTCTTCGAGCGCGCTCCGCTGCATACGCAACGCCGCGGGCAATTCCGGCGCCGCCGCATCCAGCAGTTCCCGGATCTCCTTCAGCGGCAGACCCAGGAACTTGAGGGCGACAATCTGCTCCAGCCGCTCCAGATCGCTTTCCCGGTAGAGCCGGTAACCGCAATCGGTGCGCCGGGGCTTCAGCAGCCCCAGCCGGTCGTAGTGGTGGAGCGTTCGCACCGTCACTCCAGCCAGGTTGGCAAACTCCTTCGCGCGAAACATCGGCCGTCCTCATCTTCATCCTCGGGTGTGACGTTACGTCAGAGTCAAGGACTTTTTTTAGTGCCCGGATCCGTCCTTAAAGGGAGGCTTGCCTCTCAACGCGGAGGCGCAGAGGTCACGGAGCAGACGCGGAGCTGATTCACCGGTTGGATTCTCCGCGTTTCTCCCCGATCTCCGCGCACCTCTCTCCGGAAGCTCACATGCAAGCCGTCATTTTCAGTGGACACTGTCGCGGTAGTCTTGCTTTGATTCTCCGCTTCCTCCTGCCTCTGTGCCCTCGATATTCGCCTGGACCATGATCGTCTGACACTCTCACCGGTATCTGACTTCCTCAAAAACTCCGCGCCGGCCTCCGCCGCTCCGCGCCTCCGCGTTAGACTTGACAGCCTCGACCTTCCGCTCACCCCTTCCACTTCGGCAACACCCCTCAAGTTTCCTTGCTCTACGAACCACGATGTCAGTCGGCGCGGGCGCTCCGCGTCGAAGAGTGATCCTCCCATACGGACGGACTGTGATGGTTCATCATAGATAGAGATGAGACTCGCCGCATCATTGTGCCTCTGCGCCGCCGCAGCCTTCGCCGCCCCCCTGTCCTTCCAACTCCGCGATACCCAAGGCGCCGTGCATACGCAGGCCGAATTCGCCGGCCGCAAGGCCGTCGTTCTATTCTTCACCACTACCGATTGCCCCATCGCCAACAGCTACGTCCCCGAAATGAACCGCATCCACGACGCCTATGCCTCGCGCTCCGTGCTGTTCTACGCGGTCCAGACCGATCTCACCATTCCCGAAGCCGATGTCGCCAGGTATGCCCGCGATTTTCGCTATGCGTATCCGCTGCTGCTCGACCCAAAGCAGCAACTCGTTCGCTGGACCGGCGCTTCCATCACGCCCCAGGCGGCCATCCTTGCCCCCGACGGAAAATTGCTTTACCTGGGCCGCGTGGATAACCGCGTCGCCGATTTCGGCAAGCAGCGCCTCCAGCCCACCGTCGTCGATCTGCGCGATTCGCTGGATGCGGTACTCGCCGGCAAACCCGTACCGCATGCGACAACCAAATCCGTGGGCTGCGCGATAACATTGAAAAGCACGCCATGAAATTAGCGCCACCCGCTTTTTCCAATACCGATGCAGATCCGCCAAGAGCCGCGGGGCGGACCCCCAGGCTGACTCGCTGGTCCGCACGGTTCCCGCTGGACCGGTTCTCGCCGGTCTTATCGCGATACCGCTTGCTAACGCGCGCAACTCCGATCGGAGCCACGACCGGAAGGGAGTGGTTTCCAGCCAGGGCACAAACTCACGCGGTCACGGTACTGGCGAGATCAGAATCCCCCGGTGGCAAACCGGCCAGTGGGCCGTCCGCGGCGCCGGGCGTCCGCTCCACAATAAATTCCAAAATGAAACTCGCTTTCTGTATTCTCGCCGCCGCACTCCTGGCCGTGGCCGCTGACGACGATGCCAAACTGCTCCCCGACGGCCCCGGCAAAGAGGTCGTCGTCCGCACCTGCCTTGAATGTCACGATGCCGCCAGTTTTCGCAAGAAGCGCCTCAACCGCGACGATTGGACCGAGACCGTCGGCCGGATGGTCGATCAGGGAGCGAATGCCAGCGACCAGGAGCAGACCGACATTATCGAGTACCTGGTCCACAATTTCGGCCCCGATTCCAAAGTCCGCATCAACACGGCGCCATTTTCCGAGATCCGCTTAGTCTTAAGCTTTACTAATGAGGAAACCAAGGCCATAATCGCCTATCGCGACCAGCATGGCGATTTCAAGGAGTTGCGCGATCTGCTCGGCGTTCCGGGGGTAGATTCCAAAAAAGTGGAGGCGAAGAAGGAGATGTTGGCCTTCTGAACTTATGTTGCCGCAAGTAGGCCGCTACAGGATTCTGAGCCAGTTGGGCAAGGGCGCCATGGGCGTCGTGTTTCTCGCCGACGACCCTCTGTTAAGCCGGCAGGTCGCTATTAAGACCATAGATCTCGCCATCGAAGACGCCACCCGCCGCGAGTTTCTCCGCGGCCGCCTGTTGCGCGATGCGCGCGCCGCAGCCTCGCTCTCGCATCCCAACATCGTCGGCATTTACGATGTGGTGATGGAAGGCGATTGCGCCTGCGTCGTCATGGAATACATCGCCGGCGAGGATCTGGCGGCGTATCTTTCGCGTAACCCCGTGGCCGATCCGCAATTCACCGTTCACGTGATCCGCGCCATGGCCGCGGCGCTCGATTACACCCACGCCCGCGGCATCGTTCATCGCGACATCAAGCCCGCCAATGTGATGCTCGATGCCGCGAGTATTCCGAAGATCACCGATTTCGGCATCGCGCGCATCACCGACGGCGCCACCACCACCATGACGGGCACGGTGATGGGCACCATCGAATACATGGCGCCGGAGCAGATCAAGGGCGAGCAGGCGGATGGCCGCGCGGATCAGTTTGCGCTGGGCGTGGTCGCCTACCGCATGTTGACCGGCAGTACGCTCTACGGCAACCAGTCCATGGCGACGCTGGCATACAAGATTGTGAACGAACCGCCGGCGCCCGTACATGCCCGGAATTCCGGGTTGCCCGCCGCAGTGGATCCCGTGCTGGCCAAGGCGCTGGCGAAGGCGCCGGACGACCGCTACCGCAACTGCACCGAATTCGCCGACGCGCTAGCGGGCTCGATTGCGGACGTGAACCGCGAGGCGCCCACACTCGCCATGGCGGCGCCTCCGCCTCAACGGAAGAGGGGCAGCCGCACCGCCGTGGTGGCTATCGCTTTGGCCGGCGCCGCCGGCGCCGTTGCCGCCATGGTTGTGTGGAAGCCCTGGCTTCCGCCGGCCAAACCTGCGGCTTCCGCCGTGGCCGTTTCGAAGCCCGCTGCCGAACCTGCGCCGCCCACCGGGCTTAAGCAGGGGCCCGCGCTGCAGATTGCGCCGCCCCTGGCAAAGGCGCCCATGGCAAAGTCCTCGGCGGAAAAGCCGCCGGCGGAAGAGCCTCATGCGGCAAAGCCTCCGGAGAAAAAGACCCCGGTCGAGCTGCCGAGCAAGGCCGCAGCCGAAGCCAAGGCCGGGCCGGTAGAGCACGCTGACGATGTGGCGCCCGATGCCGCTGCGCCGCCGGCCGGCACTCCCAGGCCCGCCGTGGAAGCTCTCAACCGCGGCCGCGAGCTGGTGAAGCAGGAGCAATTCGCCGAAGCGATACAAGCCTTCACCAAGGCCGCCGATATCCGCCCCAACTGGGCTCCAGGCTATGTCAGCCGCGCTGGCGCATACCAGCGTCTGGAGCAGTTCGCCGCCGCCATCCGCGATTATTCGCGAGCCATTCGCCTGAATCCTAAACTGTTCAATGCATACCTTGGGCGGGCCCAATGCTATGTTCACCAGCAGCAGGACGATCCGGCTTTTGACGATTTCAACCAGGCTATCTCTCTAAGGCCGGACGCGCCTCTCGCGCTAGCGGGTCGCGCGGGGATCTATTTGCGCCGCAAGGCATATAAAGAGGCCCTCGCCGATTTCAACGAAACCATCCGGCGTTCGCCCGATCTTGCCAACGCCTACCGGGGACGCGCGAACGCGCGCCGTGCCCTCGGCAACGAGCGCGGCGCACGGGCCGATGAGGAGAAGTACAAAGAGTTATCCGCCAAGAAAGGAGAGAAAGGCGGCTAGCGGGAGTTTACTTCGACCCATGGGGAGCAGATTGGCAACCGGTTGGCAACCTGCGACGGATTGTTGAATCCGCCTGCCGGATTTTCTACATTTCGTAGGGGTTCGCGCCAACCGTAGGGCAGGCGCTTTCGCCTGCCAACCGCACTCCACCAAGCCACGCGCGCGGATTCGCTGCCAGGGCCAGCGCTGACCAGGTTGTCACTCCAGCTAGGTTAGTGAACGTCAATCCGCCCGGCGACTCAGAGCCCACGTTTGCGGCTTGGTCGCAGGACGTGCCAAAGCCCGGTTGCGCTGGCCGCGGCAGCCGGCCTCAACATGAAAGGGCGTGTTTTAACTGCCGCGCGGGTGGGATATGGCAAGAGGCGGACAAGCCGATAGCCCACGCGGGAATCGCACTTTCAAATTCCGGGGCAGGACCGCGCGTTCGCCCTAATGGGTTTTTCGAGCGACCGATGCGGAGATCGCCCGCGACATCTTGATACGCTCACGTAAGAATTCCACGAGAAAATGTCCGGGCCGTCTCCGACCGGTAGCCAAGGCCCCGCTCCATCCGGAAGAGTGCAACACGGCGCAGCAGTGACCTCCCTCCCAGCCTGGACAGGCTTTCATTTGGGTGGCATCCTCGATTGCCCTTGCCGGTGTTCCCCGAGAGGCCGGGCTGGTATTAACGCTNNGGGACTGAAGGTGTCGTCTCTAAGTTTTGGGTTGGCGACGTTCGGTGGAGGCAGCGAGTTTTTTAAGGCGTGGGGTTCCACCGGCGTCAAAGAGGCGAAGAGACTTCTCGGCCTTTGTCTGGACGCCGGCATCAATGTCTTCGACACCGCGGATATATACTCGGACGGCCTCTCCGAGGAGGTCTTCGGACAGGCAATGCGGGGGAAGCGCAACGATCTGCTGATTTCGACCAAGGCGAACTTCCGCTTCGGCAAAGGTCCGAACGATATCGGCTCGTCCCGCTACCATCTGATCGAGGCATGCGAGGGCAGCCTGAAGCGGCTGGGCACCGATCGTATCGACATCTATCACATGCACGGCTTCGATGCGCTGACGCCGGTGGAGGAGGCGCTGTACACGCTGGATACGCTGGTGCGCAGCGGCAAGGTGCGCTATATCGCCTGCTCGAACTTCTCGGGCTGGCACTTGATGAAGTCGCTCTCCGTCTCCGAAAGGCATGGCTGGGCCAGGTATGTCTCCCATCAGGTCTACTACTCTTTGGTGGGGCGCGATTACGAGGCGGAACTGATGCCGCTGGCGCTCGATCAGAAGGTGGGCGCGATGGTTTGGAGCCCGTTGGGGTGGGGGCGGCTGACCGGCAAGATCCGCCGCGGGCAGCCGCTGCCGAAGCAAAGCCGCTTGCACCTTACGGCGGAGATGGGGCCGCCGGTTGCTCAGGATTACCTTTACCAGGTTGTCGACGCAATCGACGAAGTGGCTAAGGAGACCGGAAAGACGGTTCCGCAGATTGCGCTGAACTGGCTGCTGCGCAAGCCTACGGTTTCCACCATCGTGATTGGCGCGCGCAATGAGGAACAACTCAAGCAGAATATCGCCGCGGAAGGATGGCGGTTGACGCCGGAACAGGTGGCGAAACTGGATGAGGCCAGCGCGCCGCCGATTCCTTATCCTTACTGGCACCAGCGCCAGTTTGTGGATCGAAATCCGTTGCCGCCGCCGGTCGCGCAATGAGATTAATGGCCAGGCTAATGTGGGACGGACGCTTTCGTCTGTCAACCCCTTTCATGGCTCGCGGCATGGAAGCCGGCTAATGCGCCCTTAGAATCTGGCCGAGTGCATCGAGAAAGCGTTCGGGGGGCTCAATCCCCCATCATCCGAAGAGATGCCTGTCCGTTGCGCGGATGACGAGGAATTCATTTGGGCGGTTGAATCGAAGGCCTGGGAGGAACTGCGGCCACTGCACGATGATGCGGGCGACGTTTATCTGAGCCACGTGCTCGGTTCACTCTGGTATGAGCGGTGATGGGTTCCCAAAGAGCGCGCCAGGCCCTGGTTTTACATTCCGCGCGGGGTTGGGAGGAGCTAACGCCTGAGCTAGAGGAACTGATGCCTGAACTAACCTACCAGGAGAGAAAGTCCGTGGCGGAAAGCCGGGTTAGTATTGCGGAAAAGATGGCTAAGGTAACCGAAATGACCGGGTGCGACTGGCATGATGGTCTTACCCGCGCAAGCGATGGGAGCAGCGGATGCCGCTACTGACAGACCCACCGAAGAACTGCATAGCGGAATTCCTGGTGCATATTCCGGACGGATCACCCACCCCGGCCACGCGAGCGGCATAGAGACCATGCTCGACAAGTGGCGCGCCTTTCTCGCCTGATGTAGCGAAGTTTTTACCGGCTCGCTCGCCTTTCGTGATTGCCATGGATTCTTTCAATCGCCGAACTGGGATTCGAGCTGGGCAGACAGCGCATCCAGCAGCCGGCCGGCCGCCTGCTTGGCTTCTTCCGCCTCTGTTCGTCCGGGAGTATACGGGGCGCCGGGATAGCGGAAGCGCCAGGCATATTGCGAGAGCTTTTCTATGCCGGCCAAGTGGGCGCCGGCGTCTCCGGCGAGCGGCAGGCACACCTGTTTCAACTCGTCCAGGTCGTGTGTCTTCCTGAAAGAAACCTGATGCCAGGTGAGAACGGCTTTTATCGTCTTCTCCGCGCATTGCTGAGCATGAAACAGCGCCTCGGCCGATAACCCGGCCGCAATCAGCGCGGCACAGGCGTCCAGATCGGCTTGGGCGTGCTCAAGCCACTCCCGCGTTTCCCTAACCAGAGTCTGATGCGGACTCATAGAGCAGCTTCCCCTCGCGGACCACCGTCGCCGGCAGCGATGCCTTGACGTAGGCCGCCCGGCCTTCGAAATCGCTTTGCCGCCAAGGTATCACGTCCTTCGGCATGCCCAATCCGGAGAGACGCAAATACCCCTCGCTGCTTCGCATCACCGGTTCCGGCGTATCGTCAGGCACTACCACGAGGAAATCCAGATCGCTGTCCGGCCCCGCTTCGCCGCGAGCCTCCGAGCCGAACAGGTAAATGCGGACCGGCCGGTAAAACTCCACCAGCCTCCGCGTCATCTCTTCGATCACTTCCTGTTTGGTGAGTTGTAGCTGCATGCCCGAAATACCGCCGCTTCTCCGAGGTTATCGCAGTTCGAACGCTGGCGGCGCCATGGATGGCCGCGCAAGCGGCAGCCTCCGATCCCTTACGTTCGCAGAGCCCTACGATTTGCAAACAGACCCACCCAAGATGGAGCCGCAGCCCTGAATGGACCGGCGAGCCGCTACGGGAATTCGCCATCCTCTGTTACGTTAAATGCATCTACTCAATTGCTCGATCCCGGAGAACCAATGGATTACAGAAACTTGGGAAGCGCGGGACTGAAGGTGTCGTCTCTATGTTTTGGGTAGGCGACGTTTGGCGGAGGCAGCGAGTTTTTTAAGGCATGGGGTTCCACCGGCGTCAAGAGTGCGAAGAGACTTCTCGGCCTCTGTCTGGACGCCGGCATCAATGTTGCACCTTACGGCGGAGATGGGCCTCCGGTGGCGTAGGATTACCTCCACCAGGTGGTCGACGCAATCGACGAAGTGGCCAAGGAAACCGGCAACACGGTTCCGCAGATTGCGCTGAACTGGCTGCTGCGCAAGCCCACGGTCTCCACCATCGTGATTGGCGCGCGCAACGAGGAGCAACTGAAGCAGAATATCGCCGCCGAGGGTTGGAAGCTAACGCCCGAACAGGTAGCGAAACTGGATGAGGCCAGTGCGCCGCCGCTTCCTTATCCTTACTGGCGCCAGCGCCAGTTTGTGGATCGCAATCCGCTGCCGCCGGCGGTCGGCCAGTGAGGCCACGGTTGCCGAGCGCGGACGAGTGCCGGCCACCCAACATTTTCTTAGATGAATCCTCGGCGCCTCCGCCGGCATCAAAACGTCATTACCGGTATGGGGCATTTCCAAGGCATGTCTTCCTCGGCGATTGCAGTAGCGGAAGCGGACGAGTCCACGGCGGAGCGTTATGAATCCCTGTTTCGGATCGCCACGGCGATCCGCGCCCAGAGAGACCCGCGGGAGTTGTTCGGTATCCTGGTTCACGAGCTCGGCCAGGTAGTTCATTTCGACGCTATCGCGCAGTTCGACGAGGGGTCGCACAAAGTCGATTTTCACTTGGGTCCCGGTTGCCTGAAAGGGGAAAACTGCCCGTCGGAAATCGATAAGGAGGAAACCATCGCGGCCTGGGTGTACGAGCATCAGGAACCGTTGGTTTTGGCAACGCTCGACCGCGAGACGCGCTTTCCCGCCTCGACCCGAATTATGCAGCGGGCGGGGCTGCAATCGGTGTTCGCATTTCCGCTGACTACCGCGCATCGCCGTCTGGGGAGTCTGGTGATCGCCAGCGTCCGGCGCGCCGCTTATTCTCCCGAAGAGATCCGGTTCTGCGGTTTGGTGGCCAACCAGATCGCCGTGGCGATGGACGACGCCATCAACTTTCGCGCGTCGCAACAGACCCAGGAACGCCTGCAACTGCTGCTCGACCTCACCAATCGCGTGGTATCGAATCTCAATCTGCGCGACGTGCTCCGCGAGGTTTCCGCGAACATCCGCCGCGTGATGCAATGCGATGGTGCCGGAATCACCTTGCCCGGCCGCGAGGATGGGAAGCTGCGTATTTACGCCCTCGATTTCCCCGATAACCCCGGACATATCGAAGAAGGTTACGAGCCGGCCGCCGACGAGAAAGCCAGCGCGGCAAAAGTCTTCCACAGCGGCGAGGCGGTGGTTCTTTCGCGCGAGGATCTCGATATGGAGCCTGGGCCGCGCTTCGATATTCAATCGCTGGCGCACGTACCCCTGAAAGGCCGCGGCGGAACAGTCGGCGTGCTGTCGCTGGGGACCCGCCGCGAGGACGCGTTCTCGGCGGACGATCTCGCGTTTCTCACTCAGATCGCGCGGCAAGTGGCCATCGCGGTGGAAAACGCCATGGCGTTCGGCGAGGTTTCCGATCTCAAGAACAAACTGGCGCAGGAGAACCTGTACCTCGAAGACGAAATTCGCAGCGAGCTGAAGTTTGAAGAAATCGTCGGTAAGAGCGATGCGTTGCGGCGCCTGCTGCAGCAGGTGGAAACGGTGGCGCCCACGGATTCCACGGTTCTCATTTACGGCGAAACCGGCACGGGCAAGGAATTGGTTGCGCGCGCGCTGCACAACCTGAGCGCACGTCACGGAAGCGCCTTCGTGAAGCTGAACTGCGCGGCGATTCCGACCGGTCTGCTGGAAAGCGAACTGTTCGGACACGAGCGCGGCGCTTTCACCGGCGCGATTTCCCAGCGCGTGGGCCGCTTCGAGCTGGCCAATCGCGGCACCATGTTCCTCGATGAGATCGGCGAAGTTCCTCTTGAGCTGCAACCCAAGCTGCTGCGCGTGCTGCAGGAACGCGAGTTTGAGCGTCTCGGCTCCACACGCACGCTACGCACCGATGCGCGATTGATAGCCGCCACCAATCGCGATCTTGAGACATTGGTGAGCGAGCAGAAATTCCGTTCCGACCTCTACTATCGCCTCAACGTATTTCCCATCCGCGTCCCCGCGCTGCGCGAGCGCCCCGAAGATATTCCTCTCTTGGTCCGTCACTTTGTGCAGCAGTTCAGCCGCCGGCTCAGTAAGACCATCGACACGATCCCGTCGGATACCATGACCACGCTGGTCAAGTACCCATGGCCGGGGAACATCCGCGAGTTGCAGAACGTGATCGAGCGCGCCGCGATCCTGACCACGGGCCCGATTTTAAGGGTCCCGAGCGACGGCCTGCGTGTGCCGAACAACGGCCTGGGCCCAGTGGCGGGCGCGCCGGCGAATCAGCGAGTTGTTCCCAGCGGCCCGAATCGCAACATGCGCTCCGATCTGGACGATGCCGAGCGGCGTCAGATTCTGGCCGCGCTCGAGCAAGCCGGCTGGACTGTCGCAGGACCGAACGGCGCCGCCGCGCTTTTGGGCATGAAGCGATCGACGTTGCAGTCGCGGATACAGAAGCTGGGGATCCGGATCTCTCGCACCGGAGCCTAACTCATCAGTCCGGACCAGGAGAATCTATTCCTTCGCCTCGGCTTTCGGACTTCTCACAAACGCAATACGCCTAAAATGATCCGGCGAGCCGGCCCTGGCGATTCTTCGGCGCCGCGGACTTCGCCTTCTCGCGCCTGGCGGCCTCCTTCGCGCGGAACTTCGCGATGCGCTCGATCAACTTTACGGGCACGGGCCGGGAGAGCGGGAAGCGGATCGTGCCCTTGTTGTTGACCTCGTATGGCGCCAGCTCGTCCTGGAACGCCGCCACCAGATCACCGGTGCAGGGGTAGAGCGAGTA
>PLDF01000343.1 GCA_003135055.1 Bryobacterales bacterium
AAGCTCATGCCCTGGAGGGGACCTCACTCCTCTCCAGGGCGCAGCAGGTTCCGGTTCAGCTCAGACTCAAGAGTTTATCGCAGAGCCAGGGGCCGCCGCCCCGTGCTTCTCATTTTTCTCTCGCCCTGCCGAGCGCGGTTAGTAGGTCCGCATGGCCGTCAAAGGCTGCGGGCGCCTTCGCTGACATCGAGCCCTGGCGCCTTGGCCCCATATGGCGCTGCCATAATGGCCCCTTCGCTCGGCGCCACTGACAGCGAATCACCGGAACAGCGATGGAATCGAGTGCAACGCCACTACCAACAGGCGGTGGAGGCGTCGTACCCCAATCCAGAGCGGCGCGGTTGCCCCGGCATGGACGCTCTGAGGGGCCTTGCAACCCGATCAACGCGATTTGAGGATCTGGAAGAGGATTCCCAGTGGAAGCATGTGATCCGCTGTGCACCGTGCTACCGCGAATTTCTCGATCTCCGGGAATCGTGTCGGCTTGGCGATCAGGCCAAGGTGCATCTCGAGTCGAGGTGAGCCACCTGGTGCCAATCAAGGGAAATATCGACAATGCGCGTTACGCGTCAACTTTACGCGAATCGGCCCATTACCGTCGCCAAGCCGACTTGAACGAAGCCGACGCGGCAGACGCTTGCGCGTGCGCATTCATTCGGCATTGATCGCGGTTTGCGGCATCGGATAAATTGCGATAAGGTGCGGTCACAAGGAGGTCTCTGTATTCCCACGACATTGAGTCCCTCGGGGCGAAAGATCGGCCGGATAGTTTTAGGGTCGTCTTTGTCGACCACTCCCCTTTCACGTCGTCATAAGCGATGTCGTAGAGATGAAGCAAGCGACGAACAACACTCAATGGAAAGCAAAAGACAATACTGTAAACGGTTCCGAAATCCAGCAAGAGTCTCAAGCTAATCCATTTTCGTTCCCGTCTGCGTGTAAGACCCCTCGGGTTATCAGCACCGCTACCACGTCGGGTCGATACCTGCGCGGAACCTCCGAAACCAGCCTTCTCGGCGTATTGCGTTACTGCTTTTGAAACAGAAGGCGACCATATCCCTGAACACGAATCTTTTGCGAAGTATGAGTCCCTATTGCCGATAGCTCGCGCGCCGTAAGAGGTAGGTGTTCTCCCCTACCCGAATTCTTCGGATACCACTTGTACGCCATCCACCAGTTCTCCGTTGGGCCAGCCTGCTCCATCGTATAGGACTTCCAAGACTCTGGAAGCATGACGTATCCTGAAAAGCATCCCGGCCGAAGTTGGACGGTAAATCGCCCAATGTCCTGGCTGGCATAATTCGCAAGGGTTTCGTTAGGCTGTCCGTCATCGGCGCCATTGCAAATGCGATCTTGAAAGGCCACCGTCTCTACTGGCGCAGACGCCACTTCCCGAGGAGGTTGTCCGCAGTTTAACGAGATCGTGTATCCCTCGTTCTTGGACACCTCGTGCGCAACCCGCCGCAAATTCGACGGGTCTCTCGAGCAGTAGTACTGAGCTATGTAGTTCTTCGAACAACCGGAAGCGGGATCGCCGCCGGGACGGGCGTTGCTGACCTCGTAAGCACACTGCCCGCGGCCATTGCATTGGGCGGCGAGGTTCTCCGTGTCGTTACCCGCCGGGACGTTGCACGAAGAGCCGTACGTTGCCGAATCCACAAGAATTGTGCCATGATCGCTTCGGCGATTGACCTCGAAAGCGTCTGAGCACTGAAAGGCAAACGTATGCGTGAATACGAGTCCAGTTTTTTGGTCCTCGTTATTGCATCCGACATAACGTACCGTACCGCAGGATCCCTCATCCACGATCATCGAGTTACTTCGAAGCTGATAGCCGTAAGTATATCGACTCTGGACGTTGGTTAACTGTATGGTCAGCGTATTGGCGCCGAGCCGCGTCGACGAGCTTATATCTCTGAAGCCTGTATCCTGTTGTAGTGACGCTGAAAGGACTGTCTGCAGGGCGCCCGCTGTATTCGTTAGAAGAGCCTGCATGGAGTCGTCGACATTGTACAGGCGAAGAGACAAGTTGTTGCAATCGACTGTTTGTTGTGCGGGCGCGCCATCGCCGGACGGCTGGTCGCTCAGTCCCACGTTACTCGAACGTGATTCGGGCACCGCGGCTGAGTTGATATTGCGCGTATTTCCGGTCTTCACACCCTGGGCCAGTAGCCAATCCTCTTGCTTGGCCGATACGCGAAACGCAGCGAGAACTCCCTCAAAACCACCTTCATAGCGATGATGCGCCCAAAAATGCGAAACCGTTTCCCCGATTGTTGGAATGTCGAGAGGCTCCTGGTGATTGCCTGCCTGACCAAAGGTCTGTGTCCGCCTGGGAGCAGAAGCAACGACTCTACCGTCAAGCATGATGTACTCGCCTTGCCCTCCATAGCTTACTCCCAGGGCATGCCATTCCGCGAACCGGAACTTTGTGCCCCGCGCCTCAATTGGCATCGTGCTCGTGTCACCCATCTTCGTGGCCATGCGATAAGACAAGATACCGCCGCGGGACACGGAGAGCACTGTGGTGCCTGGCCAGGTGACATCGCCGCCCTGAGCGTCGCTCGAAAAGATCATCGCAACATCCTGGTTGGCACTAAACTGAGAATTCGCGTAGTGATAGCCGCTATTCACTTTGATCCAGAACTCCAAGGTGCCTTCGAGCGGGATGAGCCCTGGGTATTCGATTCGGCTGGAGTCCGCCGCGGAAAACACGGCCCCGCGATCATCGAATGCATGTACCCAGCGAATTCCGGTCGGCTGACCGATAGAGCTTCCAGCCAGTTTGTCCTCAACGGGCAAAGCGGTTCCATGCGGGTTTGGTTGAGTTCTTGCCGTCGACGTGGTCCCCACACCGGTTAGGATAATAGTTGCCGCAAGCCCAACTCCGGTCACCGCGGCCCACATTCGCGGACGCGTATCCCCGGAGAGATTAGCAACAAGCAACCGTCTTGCAAAGAAATATAGGAAGGCGGACACAACCATGGCCCACGCAGCTGCGGAATATGCGCTCATCGAAGCGTATTGGATGCTTTGAGCAAACATGGCCACGATAAATGTTCCTATGCCTCCGCCCCACTTCCCTGCTTTGGCGCCGACAAGTACGAATACGAAAAAACCAACCAGCAACGCCATATGAGCTATTGCATCTCGTGTTAAAGTGCTTGGAGCCATAGCGTACAGTAATAGCCCAAAGACACCACCTACAACTAACCCGCTCCAAAACAGTCGAGTTTGGTAGCGTGATACGGCAGATGCTTCCAACTCGATTGAGAAATCGATCCGAATTCCCTGCCGTCCACCATTAGAACGGACTTCGACCATACCGACATGGTTTGTCCCGAGGGCCAGATTTGAGGTGTCGACGCGGACAGTCACTTCCTGATGGTGGCGCCGCGGGTCGATCTCCATTTGGGATACCTTCATCCACTCTGGGTGCGACACGTCGATCGTTCCCTGCAGAATCCCACCGCCGAGGTTGTCGATTATGAAGGTGCGAACGCATTCTTCGCCCTTGCGACGTTTTCCCAGCGAGATTGCTGTCAGGTTGAGAGCCAGCCGGGGGCTGACAGAGCCTAGGACTACTGGTATAGTGCCACTATTTCTTCCCAAAACCGCTGCCGATGGGTCCTCCCCCTCCGTAGACCCCGCCTTGATCATCTCCTGCCGAATCAATTCCTCAGCGCGTTCTTGGGAGATTCCCAACTCATGCGCTTGCGCCAAAAGATCGTTTTTTTTGGTCGGGGTCAGGATCTTGTCGCGAAGGGTGAAACGAATGAAATCCAGGAGTTTTCCTTCATTGGCCTTTGCTCCGTGGTCTGCTATTTGGCGATCATAGGCGGACTTTCGGTCCAGATCACTCAGAACCGCAGACGCTTCCTGGAGGTTTTTCCGGGCAGTCTTGATAAAAGGACCAACTTCACGGATTATGTCGATGTTCTCGCCGCCGCGGTCCCTTTGAACCTCTTTTTGCTTCCACCACTTTTCCCTTGCCGTGTACGCCACGCCTACATCTTTGGCGTATATGTGCCCGAGCGCATTGAGACCCAAGCGCTGATAGTGCGTGTATTGTCCTTCAACAGCGGTCTTCCATCCGCCATTTCTGTATTCGTCAGCATCAAAAACTTCCGCCATCTCAGGCCCCCGCTCAGTTAAACCCGCGAGTACAAATCCGATCGCCCCAGCGCTGTGCCAACTAGCCGCTCACCGTCATCTTCCCGATATGCCGAACGGCGGCGTCCCTGTCTTTTTGACTGAGCCCCCCCGGCCGAACCACAGTAAGCGAGCTAGAACGGCCTGAAGCGCGATGTTTCCCAGACGCCTCAAGCATGCCGTCCGCATTGTACTTGAAGGTGATTTCGATTGAACTGCCCTTCGGAGATGGGGGGATATCGACAATTGTCGTTTCACCAATCTTGTTCGCTTCATCCGGGGCGCACGTGTTGTCCGCGGCCGGCTCCCCCTCCTCTAGAACGGAAATCTCGACAGAGCTCTGATTATCGAACAGCGTCCTAAACACCTTTGTAACTTCCAACGGAACGGGAGTAAACTTTGGAACCATCAGAAAGTTTCGAAGTTCGGTGCCATCGCGAAGCGCTTCGGTCCAAAGGTTGTGGGTCGTGACCTTTTCCACCACGAGGCCCGACGGTATCCACCTCGTCAAATCGTTCTGCACCGCACCGCCTTTCGCCGCAAGCAAAAGCGCCTGCCAAGCAGCCCCGTGCGCAACACACTCATCCGGATTGAGCTCTTCGGAGGGTGTCTTGCCGGTCACCCGCCGCACCATCTCCCGTATCATGGGCATCCGAGTTGCGCCGCCAACCAATAAAACAGTATCGATCCCACCCCACTCGAGCCCCGCCTCAACCAGCACGATATCGCAGAGAACCCGGCACTTCTCTACCAGCGGCTGGGTGAGTTCTTGAAATTCTTCCCGAGTGATTTGTAACGAAAGCGAGTTGCCCGCGTGGTTGCAGGTCAGTTTCGCGGCACCCATTCTGGAAAGCGCCTCCTTCAGCCCAACGACACGAAACTGCAGGTCATAATACGAGGAGTTGTCGGTAAGCGGGTCCGATCCAAACTTCTCCGAAAACCGCGAGGCGACGTGCTTAATCAAGGCGTCGTCCCAGTCCTTCCCGCCCAACCGGTGATCCCCATTAGCGGCAAGCTCGCGTATGCCCCCACCTTTGATCTCTAAGATCGCCACATCGAAGGTCCCCCCGCCGAGATCGAAGACGAACACCTTCTGATCACGATCAAGCTTGTCGAGCCCATAAGCCAGAGCCGCGGCTACGGGTTCGTCCAGAACTCCCAAAACGTTAAAGCCCGCGATGATGCCCGCTTCCTTCGTGGCCGCGCGCTCGTTGTCTCCAAAGTAGGCCGGGCATGTGATCACCGCATCGGAGACCGCAACCCCCAAACGAGTCTCAGCGTCCAGCTTCAGCTTCTTCAGAATCAGGGCAGATATCGACTGTGCGCCGTATTTCTTCCCGAAGAACGTTCTGCTCCAGCCCCTGAACTCTACTTGCCCTTTGTTGGAGATGTCTTCGATGGGCTTTCCCATCTCCCGCTTAACAAATTCAACGACGTTGTCGGGGTCGGCAGCGGCATTCTGTTTGGCCAGTTTCCCGACGATCACGTTGTCGGTGCCCTCGAAGAAGACGACGGACGGCGTAATGCGCTCTTGCTCTGGGCTGGGGATGACTTCGGCGCGGCCTGTCTCCGAGTTGACATAGGCAATTGCCGAAAACGTGGTTCCCAGATCTATTCCGACTACAGGGCTCTGTCTTGGCATGGCTCACGATTCCTCTAGTAATTCCGGTTTGTATTTGAATATAATCACCTCCTCTGGCCGGAGCACCTGCTCTCGCCAGAAGAAGCCAGCACGAACAACTGTTTTTACTCTGTCATTCAGACTCGGATCAGATGTGGGTACGGTCTTGACGGCTCGGTGCAAACGTCGATCTAGAACGTCATTCGTACCATCATATGGCCGTACCTCCCGCCGCATCAGAATCTCAAGCAACTCAACCCGAAGAGTCTCCAGGCGATCGACGATCGCTTCCTTCGGCTGCAAATCATTGGGGCCGCCGACCCATCCCAGCACCTGTTCGAGGCTGTCGTGAAGCAGGACCAGTTCCAACAAGACGGCCCGCCTTTCGCGGGAAGACCCCTCATCAACGATTTGTTTTACCCGGTTCGAAAGATCGACGATCAGGGCATGACTCGACCGCTGAAAGGACAGTTGCTCCTCATTCAGGGATTTGATGTTGTCAAGTGTGCTCTGAAGATGGCAATCATCGGGAGTAGGTGGACTCGACGCTAAAGCGATTCCTGGATCGGGCGCTTGTTCTCCCAGCGACGAGATGCTCTGGGGAACTTGTGTCTCAAGGGTATGTAAGAGTGGCACTTCTGGCTCGTGCTCATCCACCGATATATCCTCCCGTCATAAAGCTAAGGCTAGTTGCTTCGATGCGCATGGTCTGAATACTCGCTGTACATTCAGTCGCGCCTAAACAAGTCGGCGATCACGTTTGTGACATCCCTGCCGAAATAACCTCTGGCATCACCGACCAACCGGACTCTCTCGTGCGCAACGTACCATACCATAGGGATTGAAATTCCACAGGCGACACCGTAACCAGCGATCCTGAAGGCCGCCAGCATCGACCGAAAAGAAAAGTCTGAAGGGATCAGACACGGCTGACGACACCCTCACATGTCGAGTGATTCTCTGGGATGTCACGGGGATGGCGACACGCACTCTTTGACCGGAGATTTCCATCCCTGTTCGTCGAGGTCCCACAATGCGCGCAGACTAGCATTTCGGTTGTCCGCTGGGCTGCCACCGACGAAGGAACATGATACCTAACCGGCCTTCGTTATCTCATGCCCCTTGGGGCACTTCATGGTGTTTACCATGACACTCTTGCGGGCATGGTCATAGCAGACGTATTGCTCGCACTGGTTGCACCAATACGCTTTATCAAGCGAAATCTGGTGACCACCTGGAACGCACTGCACCTTCTTGTCGCTCATCAACTTTCGGTCGGGGCTGACGCCCAGCGGCTCAATTGCCGCCAACAGGATACAATTCCGATTGGAAACAGTCACAATCATACCACCATGCCATGGGAACGTGGCTGGTAGAATTGCCGTCGGCTTGAAGATGCGGGGAACGGCGTTGTGGGAAGCCTCCAGCCGGCTCTGATCGTATCGTCGGGCACCCGGAAAAAGGTGCCCAGCCGGTGCTGGAGGAGACCTGCCTACGCCACGCAACTATTCCTGTGAAATCATTTAGGGCTGTATCGTGAGCGCTCCGGGAGACGGAGGCATCGCAAGTCGCGAAAACGGGAGCGGACCGCAGCGTTTGCGATACGGCGATTTGTAGTAAGCCGCACCGACGTTTGGCAGGGCAATTGGCAATTGCCTGACGGGGAAAGAAATCAAGGCGGTATACAACTGTGCGAATCGTGCTCTAATGAACAAAGAATGTTTCATTGCGGGATTGCCCTGATAAACCATTGCGATCTCTTAGTCTACCGCGCGGAAGCGGTTTAGTACAAATCCCCAAACCACCAGTTACCACCAGTGCGGCCCGGCAGGGGCCATGAAGCCGTGATAATTGAGACTGTTGGGCTGGTCGGGCCAAATTACTCCCGATAACGCGCTTGCGTCTGGGGATGGATCCGCCTTCCACATCAGTCACAGTCCGTTAGCAATCTCAACGGCCTTTGCCATTTGGTTGTCTTGCCCATCGGCCAGAGCGTCCGGTGAGATTTCGACGGACACATGCGGATCAACGCCGTTTCCCTCCAGACTACGGCCTTTTGAGGTGAACCAGCCGAAGACGGGCAGGCGTAGCCAATAGCCGCTACCGGCCTTGAAATTCACTGCCCCAAGAACGTTGCCACGTGACTTTTTTCCGACAACGGTGGCCAGTCCGTTCTCGGCTGCGAAATTAGCCACCATCTCGGCCGCGCTGTTTGTCCACTCATTGACGAGCACGACGATCCTATTGTGAAACGGTTGTTCGCCCAGGCCCTGCGTGAGCAGCATCACGGATTTGTCGCGGACCGAGAAGCGAGCCAATGTGAGTAGGAGTTCGGCTCGGCTACGGGGCATCGGAACGCGCGGTAGCGCCTCCGGCTTGTACGTTTCTCTTAAACGCCGAGGCGTCAGGCTGTGGCCGATCGCAATCTGGCCGGGGCACATATAGCTGGCCAGACGAGCGAATCCCAGCCCGCCGCCGATATTTCCACGCAGGTCGACGATCAACCGCCTACACTCCTGCTGTTTGAGATCGTTAAGCGCGCCATCCAGCGCGATCGCAAATTCCATCCCCGTGGCGCCGGGAAAGTACGTGATCTTGAGAAGTCCAATATCGCGCCCAAGTTTCGCGTAAACCGGGCTTTTCGGTTCAACGATTGGAGGCCGTTGTTTCGTCCCTTTTCGCATGGGAACTTCAATCACGACCTCTTGCGCGCTTCTCGTACCACGTTTCGCGACAAGCAACCTGTGAGTTTGGCCGATCGCAAAGGACGGAGTGGCCGGCGGCGGACACGGCGTGCCGTCCACCGCGTCCAGGATATCGCCTGGCTTGATTCCGGCGCGGTCAGCGGGTCCGTCTTCGAACACATCCAGAAACATCCATTTGTGATGGTCGTCTCGTGATAGATCCCGTAAGCTTGCATTGATCGTATGCTGTGGCGGCAGTTCTTTCGGAAGCGAATGATAAAAGACGGTATGACTCGTTTTGAGTTCCGCCAGAAGCTGGCGTACGCCATCCTCAAACCCGGCCAGATCCGTGGCGAGCAACTCCTCCGCTCGGCAATCGACGCGCGCGGTCCAAGCATCATAATCAATTCCGCCGACGTTGATGTGGTGGGCAAGAACCAGCCTCTTCATGGCTTTCAGAATCTGGGAACGCTTCTTGGAATCTAAGTTCATTTACTTCTCACTCCCATTCAACGATATTGGCCGCCCTGCCGCACCTTCGACTGTAAAGGCGGCCCACTGGTACGGAAGCGCGTTGCTTCCGAATGTCCGTAGCGTATCGCGTTTGGCAGCCGTCAGGGCCGATGCGGGAGACTGATTCGTCGACAAGTGCGCATAGAACCGCTTCATGAGAAACAAGGATGAATTGTCGTCGATCTGCCATAAGGTCGAGATCACGGTCCGTGCGCCAGCCATCAGGAACGCTCGGGAAAGGTTCGCGATACCGTCCTGCCCCTGTAGCGGACCCACAGCCGTGTCGCAAGCGGAAAGAACTACCAGGTTGGCGTCGAAGCGTAGTTGGACAATCTCCGAGGCCTGCAGAAATCCATCTTCTCCCGCCGACGGGGCGCTCAACAATATTAGAGCCGCCCGATCTGGAAACGTGGAATCCGCAAACCCGTGAACAGCGAGGTGAATGACGCGGTATTCATCCAAGTTCGCGGCTTTGAAAGCGGCTTCAGTTGCCGAGTCTCCAACCAATAGGTCGACTTTCTGCTTAGGGAACGCGGCCTGCGCTATCCGTACCTCGTCCGCTGAAGACGGTAGATCAACAAAGCCGTTCCGACTGAAGCCGCGCGTAAGGCCAGACCGATTCATGGAACTGCGCGCATAGGGAACGCCTCCAACCGCTAGGAGCGCCTTGCGGACAGTTGTCGGGCGCTTCTGTTTCGTCAAAAGATAAAAGCTGCTCGCCGAAGGTGAATACACGACCGTTCGAGTTTCAACGACATACCGGCCAGAGACGTCTCTTAGCGCATCGAATGGTACCAAATTTAGTTGGCCGTCCCGAACAATAATGAGGCTGTCTTTCTGTGCAATCTCGCGAATCGGGCGCACAAGCGCGTCATACAGACTGCGCGCTTCATTAATGGCGGGAAGCTTCGCTTTTACAGCCGTCAAATAGGCCGCGACGAGCGCCTCGATCTGAGGCTTGCCGCCCAGGCGCACGATGCGTGATCCACTGTGGGAGATCGTGAGGCAATAGGAATTGGGATCAGCTATTACGTATTCCAGGAGCACGGCAGAAGGCGCCAAGGCCTGCTGAATCTGCTCGATCGCCAACGCCTCGCGCGGCTTGGTCTTGAGCACGCTTGCGCCCGGCGTTATCCAGCGGGCCTGTTCCTTTAGAAAGATTTGATCACGCAGGCTGCGCACTTCGTCCGTTGATCGAGCTGCCATCAGTTTGAGTCGCAATAGGGAGACCGCCCGCTCCGCTGTCTTCGCTTCTGACGATGTGAGCGGTCCCGCCGCTAGGAGATCGGCCTCGGCGCGCCCGCGAACCTGCTCAATGATGTTGTACGCTTGCCTTACGTCATTGAAGTGATTCGCGACTAGCGCGAAATGCTGCGAATAGATCTGGCTAGATGCTGTGATCACAGCCGTCTTCTCGAGCACGGTAGAAGCATTACCGATCAGGGAATCGAGGAAAGCCTCGGCTCGGTCGTACACGCGATCCGCCTCTTCAAACCTGCCCCTGGCAACCTGAATCTCGGCGAGGGTTTGCAGGCTTAGCGGAACAGCCCACAGATTTCCACTTGCCTGCGTTGACGCAGACGCTAATTCGGCGAAACGTTCTGCTTTTTCGAGGTCGCCGCTCACTCGTTGGATTTTGGCCGCTCTGCCATAGACATCGGCGAGCAGCCGCGTGAAGCCAGATGCTTCGCCAAGAGCTATCGCCTGTTCAAGTTTGGCCATCGCCGCTTGGCGGTCGTTTCGGGCCTTAGCGACAGTGGCAGCGAGCCCTAGCGCGGCGGCCTCGGGGCCAACTCTGCGGATCTCTCTCGCGCGTGTCAAGACCTCCTGGTCTACCTGCTGAGCGGCATCAAGCCGGCCCAACCCGATTAACACTTCGATACGAAGCTCTTGGGCCGTAAACTGATAGCCGGCGTCCGGAGTATCGGCAGCGATCTTGATGGCATTATCGAGGTACGCGAGCGCCTGCTCATACATCTTGGACTCTGCCAAGCCATTTGCGAGGATCGTCAAAATTCTGATCTGGGCGCCAGTGTCGCCGGCCTTTGTTGCTGCCGCTAGCGCGGTACCGACGTCCGTACGAGCCGTTTCGAGGTCGGCATTGTAGAACGCCGCTACGCCGATCTGTGCGAGCGCGCGATACTGCCATTTGCTGTTGGCCAATTCCCTCGCCAGTGTCTGAACCTGTTCCCAATCCTGCTTCATCGCCCCGGCGTTGGTCTCGGTGTCTATATCGCCCTTTACGATGAGGCAGAACATGCGGAGTTCCTTGTCGTTCTGGAGCATAGGATCGTCTTCCAATATTTCTGCGAGTTGGGCGGCGACCGCAGGTAGTGTTTGCGGCTCACGGTCAATGTTTGAGCGGATCAGGCCCAGTTTTGCGTATAGCGCGTTCCGTTGATCGCCAGCGTCAACAAACAGATGTTGGGCCTCCGCGAATTCTGACGCCGCATCGACCCAGTTGTAAAGATCAGCAAGATGCAGGGCTCGGGCAAGCAGTTCTTTTGCCTGTGGCTGCTGAGCGTCCACAACGGAACTGCAAAGGATTAGAAATGCTGTTCGACGAAAAAGGCTGGATCGCATCGTGTATTCCTCCGTATTTGATATTCAAGTCTCGTTCTGCTCAAACGAATTGGACGGCCTCATTCAATCACGACTGGGAATCGCCGCCAGCTTAAGCCAGGCGGGCGAATCATCAAGGTAAAACTGCCTCGTTGGGCGACACTGAGATCGATATCAATTTCCACCGATGTGATGCCGTCCTTCATGTGCCCTGAAGCGGGCTGGTCGATCAATATAGTACCGGCGGAATCTTGCAATCGAATTGCATATTCTCCGGGTTCCAGGCCAACGGGCAAAAGGAGATTGGCCCGGAGCAATTTCTGTGGGAGGTGAATCGCATGTCTGGAGTCGTCCTTGGTGTCATCGCCCCGAGTGGGCGAGAAGGAAGCCAGATCTATTTGAATCGGAAACGGCGCAATTAGAGGCGGTCGCTGCGTGTTCGCGACAGGTGACTCTGGCACCGTCCGTTGCTCGTGCGAAATGCTCGGTTCGCCCCTACGGTTGGTGTAGTTCCACGCAAATCGCCCTGCTACTAATGCCGCGGCGAGGACGACCAAGGCTGCCGTGATCTTAATCCCGCGCACCAGGACCGACATACGCCGGAAGCGCGTGTACTCTCGAAAGCAATTTGAACAGCTAACGACGTGTGACACCGGAAGGTCTTTCAGGGTAAGGCGCCGATCTCGATTAGCCATCGCCCGTAGGCTAGAGCGGCTCGGGCAGCCTTCGCGGGTCGGATTCGGAAAGGCAGTTCTGGAATATTTCTTACCAAGAGCAACAATATTTCTCATCCTCTTGGATGACGCGGATCGATTAAATTCACTCATCAGAATCCACTCGATGCAGGTTTGCTTTTATCGCGAGACTGCCGTTTCAAACGCGAGTTGTGATAGGCCCGGTATCGTTCCAGGGCCTTATCCATCTTTTTACGGAATTGCACCTCGGCGCTGTGAGCATCGGCATAACCCATGAGCTCGGCGATCCATCGCCAAGCGGAATCCAAAGTGCGAAGATCGTACATCTTCCTTCCATCCTCATCCATACAGGCTCGAAAGATTTTGAGACGCTTAGCGTTATCGAGTTCCCGATCCAGATCCGTGGATACTGGGCCGGCAAGGCGCTCCAGATCCGCCCCGTCCACGTACTGGATGCGTTGATTTCTCCGGCGGCGGCGGAGGGACTCCCGAGCCACCCCCTTTAGAAGATAAGCCTCGAAAGACTTAATTGGCCTATTCTTGGCCATGGCGCGAGACGCAGCGTCGACGACGGTCTCGAGAATCGCCGGCGCCTCTGTGTCGTCAGCGAGATAGCGAATTACCAGCAGGCATGCACGTTCCCAAACTGCCTGTGCTGCCGCGATCAGCCTAAGATCGATTGTTTTCCCGAGGCTGTCCCGGTCTCCAATGTTGACTCTTTTATTAAAGTCCTGCTGCTGGTCCATGAAGTCTTATCGACGGGAGGGAACTATCCTCTCCAATATTGAAGAGGGTTTGAGGAGAAGAAACCTCACCCAAGAAAATAACTCCATGCGAATCAATGGTATGAAGCGGACCAAAACCGGATGCCGGCCCAACGACACGAGGTTGAGCTTTCCGATTTACGAAGCCTCTTTGTCTTATAGGAGACCTCCCCCGGCCTCAAGTGCGGATGGCCTGTATATGCCTGGAACCAGTTGCCGCCGGGGAATGGCATGGAGGCTCGGGACGCGGCGAGAATAGAGAGTTTTTCGCTGTGTCGGAGAAACGCATGGGACTCGTCATCATCCCGTTCGACTACGATCAGTTGCCCGAATCCAAGCGGCAGATGATCGTTCCGATCTGCATCGTTTCCATAGACCGCTGCGGAAATCCAATCGCTCCCATATGGTTCGAGAAGGGAGTAGTGCCTGTTCAGGATCAGCTTCGTCGCCTCGCTCGAATCACGCTCGGCGATGTACACCGCGTCTCGGAGCTGGCGGAGATCACAATACACAAATTGTGGGAACGGCACGGCGAAGATGCCGGCAGGTGGCCGTGGCGACGCGTGCTGGCGTGGGCAGTGTGGGAAGCGCGGTACGCGGCCGCGGGCTCAGCCCAGTGGGAGATCAATCATAGTGTTCCCTTGGCCCTGGACCTGCTCGAAGGAGACCTTAACGGCCCCAAGGGTTGCGAAGAAATCTATCAACAGCACTTGCTAGTCGATCTGGTCGAACGACGGATCGAGCAAGACCGGCGCCCGGAGATCAGGGAGGCCTTCAAGATGTTACGCCAGGGTTACACTTGGGAGGAAGTCGCCGAGCGGCTCGATGACAAAAACCCGGAGGCACTGAAGAGGCGGTTCTGGCGATGGATGAAACGCAACTTTCCGCGCAAACGTTAGAAAAGCGCCGTCGCATTTCAAGGAAGGCTTGTGCGCCGCAATTGGCGAGGTAGGAGCTTGAAGGTTAAGCGTGGACGGCCGCCGAGACCGTGAATACTGTGCAACTGGCCCTGCGACGCAGATGCGCGCACAACCTCACATACGCCCGAGCCGTCCCGGAAATGGGGCTCGGCGTTCTTTTGGCTCCACTGGTACGGGTCGGACATTACGCGGCCCGCTGCCGGGCGGACCTGCATGGGCTGACGAGGTATATGCTTTAATTCCAGAAGAAAATACTCAGACACCTGCCAGTCTCGCCGTTCGACCGGTTACCGAGAGGACGTTGCGATTTGTCTTCCGTTGCCGCTCATTCCTCGCAGAGACTTCCTAGATCGGCTTCAAGTTCCGGGATTATGCTTTCTTGAAAGGCTGGGCCGTTCCTCTCCACTTCTTCGGCGAGACTCGACACAAGCGGGGTTGGTGCCGCTTTAAGAGTCTGTCGGCCTTTGGCGATGTGATAGTCCTGAACTGACATGCGCCAAAGCGATAGGCGTATTCCATAACGCTGCTGTAGGCCACAAGCGATCCCGAGTCCCGCGCTGTCGAAATCTCCGCTATACAGCAGGAGCACTCCGCCCTCGACAAGCAGGTCCAACAGTCTCCGCGCCGCAAGACTCAATTGGCCACTGGTGCATATCAGTGTCGGCCTCTTTCCGCTGGGAACAGCTAGCATGGATCGCCAGAGATGGCGAAACACAGAAGGATTCTCAACCAGATGTGCAAGTCTCCTTGGCGCACTTAGATTCGGGAATTGCTTCACGGCGAGCAGAGGCACGGTCCACGGCAGCCATGATTCGCGCGCTGCGGCGAGCACCGTGGAGTCGCCAAGGAGGCCAGCCACTGTCACGCCGGATGAGATATCGTCGACACAGAGATTCGCGGCGGTGAAGAGCGCATCCCGGTTTTCGGCGGAGAGTGGCCAGGAAATCGCAATCTCCGGATGCAGGTGCGCGAGCACACGTTCGAGCAGCCGCCGGGCGGCTCCGTCGTCGAGGGCATGAGGATCGTTAGCACATTCATTCGCCAGCACAGGAATAGAAACCGGATCGAGGCAGCCTCGAAGATATCCGATTGCACTCACCACGATCCAGACCTGCCTCTGAAAGAATTCCGGATTTTGCCTCCATTCCGGCCGAACGTATGATACGTCCCGCATCCACCACTTTGATACCTCAACCGCGAGGTCCCCCGTGAGGCATCGGCTGACATCGTTCTCGAAGATCCGTGTGGCTTCGGACCATCGCTCGCTCAGCGCTTGCCGTTTCGCTGGACGGCTGATTGGCCGTTCGCCAAAGTAGACTTCCAGCGCGGTTTCGAGCGAGCAATCGAAGCGGCTGGCGCGTAAGGCATTTTCTAAGCTGTCGAGTGTCAGCAATCCCCCCGAAGTTAACCTGCATCCGAGCCGGCGAGCCGCGAGGGCCTGTTCCCTAGACAATTGCAACGCTCCGCCAACGCGGCCCAGCCGCTCGAATCTCTCGCGCGCGGCGGACAAGATTTCCGCCCAAGCCGGCTCGGCTCGAAAATAGTCGCGAAGGCTAATCGGCTGGCGGAACATCGGGTCTTGCGCTCCCCGGATCTTTGATCTGCTCAACGCCGTTCCAGAGGAACAGCCATGCGGCCACCAATCCGCCGCGCCGCACCAGTTCGTACGTGGTGCAGGCGGGCAGAACGGCGTTGTGTCCCCACAATTTTTCGCTGGTCATGATCCAGGAGAAATCCAGCTCGACCAGCAGCTTTAACATTTCGTTCGTATTCCGCTGATCGACACCCGCGAATGCTTCATCGATTCCGACCAGCTTGGGTGCGTCGGCGCGAGCGCCTGAGTAGCTGGCGTGTGCGGAAAACAGGAGCGGGATGAACATCATGAGCGATTTCTCGCCACCGCTACCCGCGTCGAAAAGACGGTCGGTTAGCTCCCGGCGCGGCTCGCCTGGCTTTTGCGAATGTAGGGCGAAACGGAACCACTGGCGGTAGTCGAGCGCTGCGCGTAACGCCTGGCCGAATTCCTCAACGCGGGAGGCGGACGCCTCGCTTTCCCGAATGGCATTTACGCGCGCGCGAAAAAATTCACTCACTTTCCGAGTTGGATCGGCGCGCAAGACCGCCGGGTCCACGCGCAGAAACGCAACGATCTCTGAATGGTCGACCGGCATCTCGGCCGTCTGCTTGACTGGTTTCCAGGAAAGGGACAGCCCTTCCCCGTTGCTCAAAGTCTTCGCGGCGAGTAACCCGTTGATCATCCCCGTGGAAGCCTCAGCCTCCTCAATGCGCTCGCGGATTGTGCTACCAACATCGTTCAGGAAGAAATCCTCATAGAGAGCCGCCTCTTTCTCCCGCATGACGGACTGCTGTTCCTTCTGAAAATCTCGCAGTTTTCCGGCCAGCACGTAAGGCAGACTGGCTTGGCCTTCATGTCGGAGGAACACCCGGACCTGTTCAGTGTTCAATTCCGGTTGGAACTCTACCAAGTCTGCTTTGCTCGCGTGGAAGGCGTCAAATAGCGCGTTCTTGTCATCATCGAGTGACTTCAGAACCAAACCCTCCAGAACATCGATGTTTTCGGTACGGCGAAACCGGAGCAACTGGTTGGCAGCCTCGGTTGCGAAATCAAATGTGGCCCGCGAACGATCCAGTTCTAGGCGTAAATTCGGATAGGCGGTCAGCGATTCTTCGAGAGACCGGATTGCTTCCGACTGACGGGAGCGAGCTGCCTCCGTCTGGGCGGAGAGTTGATTGCGACCCTGTTTATCCCGACCCAGATCCGTTCCCCGCCGGGCGCGTTCGCCTAACAGAAACTCGCGCCTCTTACGCGTAGCATCGAGGCGCAGGGTCAGAGCACGAACTTCGTCCTCGATCTCCGCAAAACCCATCCCCTGCAATCTCTCCCGCAGCGCCTGGCAATGGGCCTCCGCTTCGAGGAGTACTTGATTCTGACTCAAGTATAAGGCTTTGGCCGCGGTGGCTTGTTCCTGCCCGCGCCGGATCCCTTCCTGAGCCTGTTGCTGGCGCTCTCGCAGCCGCACGAGCCGCGCGAGTCCTGCCGCCATCTGGCCGGCCTTGTCGACCGTCTCTTTCAACGCCAACCGCAGTTGAGGGATACTTGAAGCTTCGCGTGCGCCGTCAACCAGTGCGAGCGCGGCCCCGAGTTCCTGGCGTGCGACGATGAGCGCGGCGAAAGTCTCGTGTTCCTTTTTGGATGAGTCGTCGTGCTCCTTGCGGCTCTGACCCAGCTCTTTCGCGGCCCGACTGGCGTCTGAAAGGGCCCTCTGGAGTGCGTTCCATACGGGCAAATTGCGGATGCGCAGGACTTCTGTTCCGATGTCATGGGCGCGTTCCCGGTATCCCC
Organism: Bryobacterales bacterium; assembly: GCA_003135055.1. Taxonomy (GTDB): domain Bacteria; phylum Acidobacteriota; class Terriglobia; order Bryobacterales; family Bryobacteraceae; genus PALSA-243. Next base: position 17,276 of record PLDF01000343.1, read on the forward strand.
GGATCTCTTCCTCCCTAACCGCAATCGCCTCAGCCAGCCTTGCCAGCTCGGTTTGCAACCGCGCGATCTCCCGCTCGCGCCTACTGCGGCGGTTGGCTTCGCCGAGGAAACGCGGCTCGTTTTCGGCCGCCCTGGCCGCACGCCCGCGCAATAACCCATGCCGCCAGGTCCGGTCGGGTGACATGCTCGTGGCGCCTTCATGTTCCGAAAGTAGGATGGAACGGAGGGCGGCTTCAATGTCGGCTTGCGGTACACCGCAAGACACCGGTGCGAATACGTCGCCGAGAGTCCCCCGCTCATCACCAGTGTCCTCTCGGGGCACGAGCCAGCGGTCGCCCTCCGCGTCCATGGTCCTCAGAGCGGAGTGATACGCGGCGGGAACGATCAACGCATCCAGGAGTCCGGCTTCTTCGAGAGAAGCCTCCCAGTCTGTTGCCGCTACGGGATCCGACCCAGGCTTTAGATCGCATGCGGCATATAGCGGTACGGCCGGAATACCGCGTTGCGCCAGCGCTTCCCGAAACTCCATCTGACCCCGGCGGGGTTCGGGGCTGTTCCATTGCTTCGCCTGCAAGGCTGCGAGGTCTTCGCTAGCCTGTCCCTGTATGGATTTGACTCCATCAAGACCACGTTGAGCCTCGACGATGCGATCCGTGAAATCGTCCCGCAGTCGGGTTGCTTCGCGCTCGACGGGGTCAAGCACATCGGCAAAGTTGGTGTGAGAGAGAACGGCTTCGGTCAACTGCCCGAATGCCAGCTCAGAAAGCTTCCAGTGCGGTGAATTTTCACGCCAGTTGGCAACAGCCCGTACGGCAGCCTTCTCGGCCTCGTCCACTTTCGTTTCCGCTGCTTGGTTCTCAGCATCCGCCAAATCCAGGGCTTCGCGAAGACGAGTGGCTTTCGACTTTGCTTCCTCGTGGATCTTCGCAGTCTTCTGCTCATCCCGCCAGGTCTGCTCCGCGGCTTGCAATGCCTCATCGCGCTGCCGGCCCAGTTCCCTCAAGGCGGCCAGCGGCACGGAACTCGTTTCCGGTGACTGCCGCCCGAACGCCGTGCGAATTTCGCCTGCGGCCCTTTCTGCATAAGCCCACAGCGCGCGTTGTGCGGAATCCTGCCAAACCGATGCCTCCTCGCTCTGGCTCCGGATCTCCCCCGTCCATTCCCCGGTGAGTGCCGCAGCTTGGCCTAAGTCCCGATTCAGGCGCTCCGTGGTTTCGCGCAAGGCGCCTTCCGCCTGCGCGCACAACCCTGTCGCCCTGGTCAAAAACTGTTCGGAGCGAACCAGTTCTTCCTGGCCGGCGTACGCTTCGTTTTGCTGTAGAGTACGGCGGCGTTCGGTGTCCTCTTGCTCCCTTCGGTCCAGTTCCGCCAGTTCCTCCTCAACGACTTCCAGAGTCGCCCCTTGCTCTGTGATACGTTCTTCGAGCGAGGCCAAGCTCTTTTCCAGCCCAACCGCCTCCGAGGCAGCCCGGCGATACCGCACGGCATCCCGCTGAGCAACGTCCCGTAGGTAGTCGCCGAGCATACGGTCCAGGTCCTCAACCAGCTTGAGATTCCGTGTGAGCGTAACAAGCTGATCCTGGCAGGTGTCAATGTCCTCGATCACTTGCGAAACGCGCCCCAGCAGGCCTTCGTCAAGCGGACGCAACGATTCTGTCAGGATGTCGCATACAACCGAGGGCTTTGTATCTTTGTTCAGCTTCGGGCTTCTCAACTGAACAACTGTGCGTAGCAATGACCGGAGTTGCTCTGTGTCGGCGAACCCGAATAGAGCCCGGTTGACCGCATCCTGATAGTCGGTATTGCGCGTGGCAAACTTGTTTCGGTTTCCTAGCCGATCACGGAGTTGAATCCTGGTGAGCGGCGTTTTCTGCGGATCGCCCGCATGCAATTCGAAATCGATCCCGATGCGGCGCTGGTCTTCGATGACGAAAAACCATGGGTCGACATCGGGGTTGCCGCCGCCTTCGGTACGCCGGGCTCGCAGGCCCATGCCGATCGTGCAGAAGCGTTGAGGGGCTCCTTGTTCGAATTCGAGCGCTATGTAGCCGGTACGCTCTTCGTGATAGAAGTCCGATTCCGGCGTGGCGTCGGTTTTGCCCAGCAAGTAGTAAGGGATGTTGCGCGCACCCGAGCCGAAGGAATCCAGGAGTTCCCGCCGCTTGTTTCCATCTAGCACCAGGGTAATGGCGCTCGTAAGCACAGTCGATTTGCCGGATGAATTCGCGCCTCGCAAGACCAAGCGTCCGTCCGCGAAGTGAAATTCCTGGTAATCGAATAGCCAGTAATTCTGCAGAATGAGCCTACAGGGAGCCCAGCGCCGCGGGCGAACGCGATCAGGTCGCCGCAGCGCATCAAGGCGGCTTCGCATTTCTGGCGAAGGCCGAGTGCTGTCCGGCAGAAGACTTAGCTGCGGAATCACGCTTCGTCTCCCCCTGCCAGCCCCTGTCCGTCATCGCGATAAACACCGGAAAAGCGCGCAGCCGCGGGCAGGATGCGGTAATGATCGTCCTGATCGGGACCCGCGAGAAAGCTCCAGGATCGGAGGGACGTTTCCACTGCCTCGAAGAGAGAAGTCAGGGACATCTCACGATACAATTTGCTCCAGTTCGTCCCGTAGCTGTGTTTGAGTTCCGCAAGCGCGTTCCAAAGCTCGTCGCGTGAGAGGGAAAGGCAACCGTTACCATCCGGGAAAATACGTTTCTCCTCCACCCGGCCACGCAGCCACCCGCAAAACAGCAGCAGAATGTGGCTGATCGTGGCCTGGGTGGGAAACACGTTTTGTGCTTGCAGATCCACCGCCGGCCGGAGCAGGCAGGCATAGGAGGGAGTTACTTCGAGATCCCAGCCCAGCGTTTTCAGAAGATCTGCCGCGATGCTCTGGCGGCGATCGCGCCGCTTCAGAATTGCAAAGGCCTCTTCATCCTCTGCCGCATAGAGCGCCGGAGCTAGCAGAAGGCCGCGGTACATACGATGCCGCGCGGACACCGTGCGGTCCAGCGTCCCATTCGCCTGGCCGACGAGGTTGACCCGGAAATGAGACGCGAGAAAGGTAAACTCGTACAGGCTGTCACCCTCACGCCGTTCGACGAAGCCCTCCAGTACACCATCAAGACGGCGGAGCGCCTGCATTTCTTCGAGTGCGTCGAGCACACGCTTCAAAGACGCGCGATGAGGCCGCTGGTCCCAGTTCAGGTGATCGTGGCCGATGCGCGCGGCCACACTCACTTCTAGTTCACGAACCAAGTCGGTCAAGACGAATTGATCCGACGAAAGCCTTTCACCGTACCACAGCACCCACAACAGAAGCTCGTAATCGAGCGGTTCCTTGGCCCAGGCGAAGCCTTGGCCAGGATGAGAATGGGCGGGAGTCTTCACCAGCCGGACCATATCGCGGGTCAGAATAACGGGCCATCCGGTACAGTCGAGGAACCACTCTCGGATTTCAGAGAGTCGAAGCCGGATCTGCCGGAAAGCCGCGGACTGCTCCCGCGCGGTAACGGCGACGGAATCCAACAAGTCGATGTATGGTCTGGAACTTCGTTCCCGCATAGAGACTTCGTTCAGACCAGTCGCCGCAAGCGGAACTGCGGCGTCACGAAAACACCGTCCGGGCCTTTTAGCTCAGACTCGGGTTCTTCTGGCAGTGGATAGCGGAGCTCGATGCGCGAGCCATCCGGAGCGGTAGCCGTACCGTCGGGAGACACCAAACACTGGCCCGTTATGTCGAGCAGCCTGGACCGCAGGCCGGCATCCCGAACCGTGAGATTTCCCAGATTGATCTCACCGGACGCGAAGAGTGCGTCCCAAGCCTCCGCTTCGCCTTGTCGGCGACTATCTTCTTCATCGAGCAGGGCCTGCCGATCAAATTCAGTATGCCTCGGCAAGATCTCCCGGAGCCGCGCCTTGCGGCCTTGCCGCATGCGTTTGAGCGGAATCTGGCGCGGCTCCTGCTGCCATACTGGCGCATTGTCCTTCATTTCGAACTGGTCCGCGCTGCCCTGCAGATATCGCGCGGTAGCGCACCCCAACATCGCCGCTGCCAAGCTATGCGCTTCGTCGAGTGTCTGACAGCTGGAGAATACGCGCGCGGCGTTCTCCAGGTCGGACAGGCGACTGGCTCCCATTTGCCTGGGATCGACGAGCCGTCGCGTGTGGTGCATCACACCCTCGATGGCAAACGCGGTGGTGTTTTTAAGGATATCGCAACCCCCGCCCGGTTGAAACCACTCCGTCAGGCTGGCTATCTCTCGCTGGTGGCGTTCCCGCCAGAGTTCCGGCCCGTCGCCAGTGTTCAGGTGCGGTTCATATCTCGCCTCGTAATCGACAAGTAGGTCCTCAAGCCTTCTCAGGGCCCCGGATTTTCGCCATAGTGCCAGCACTCCACGGATACGATCCGCGAAATCCATCAGCAGGTTTATGAACCCCTCCAGGTTAGTGAGCAGAACGTCTTTATACGCGAGGAAAGCCGTAGTTCGGGTCAGGTCTGTAGGCCGAGCCTCGTGCAGGGCATGGTGAAAAGCATTAGCGTTTCCGGTCAGCTCCTGAAAATAATGGTAGGCATTCAGCCAGGGCCGGCGAATCTGTTCCAGCAGGAACTGCTTCTCCGGTTGCGCGGGAATCTCGCGGGATAGCGCGATCCGGAGATGTTCTAACATCGCCCATAGTCCTTCAAGAAGCGTAGGATCGAGCGATCCCCGGCTACCCGTGGACTGCTCGATCTCCCGAAGCATGGTTTCGATGCGGATCGTCACCGGTGTCACGTGATGAACGAGTTGCCGATTATGAAATTCCTCGATCGTGCGTGCCCGTTTCCGGTCCTGCTCTGTCAGTGGCGCCGAGCGAAGGGGCCATTATGGCAGCGCCATATGGGGCCAAGGCGCCAGGGCTCGATGTCAGCGAAGGCGCCCGCAGCCTTTGACGGCCATGCGGACCTACTAACCGCGCTCGGCAGGGCGAGAGAAAAATGAGAAGCACGGGGCGGCGGCCCCTGGCTCTGCGATAAACTCTTGAGTCTGAGCTGAACCGGAACCTGCTGCGCCCTGGAGAGGAGTGAGGTCCCCTCCAGGGCATGAGCTT
>PLDF01000187.1 GCA_003135055.1 Bryobacterales bacterium
CAACCGATTGTTTCACAGCTCCTTCAGGGAGCGGTCTCCACCACGGGCTGCTAGCCGTATCTTATCGCGAACGGTCGTGGGACAGGCATGTCGCGTTTGAATTCGAGCGCGCGCGTGGAAGGCGAAGGGTTACAGCTCAACAGCCATGGCCAAGAAACCGTAAAGTTTAATTCTCGGCTCCGCGGAAGCTTACGGCAAACCGTTAATGCCGCACCAGTGGCTTTTCGGGTTTCCATCTCGCGCGAAGGCCGAAGCGCGTTCANNATGAGTGCGTGCGCCACGATAACCATTTCTTATTGGTCTTATCCAGTTTTTCTGTTTGCCAAAGCGGCTTTTTTGGCTTAGTGTAACCCTAAGTTTCCGTCCCGCTCTTCGTAACGAGCTTTACCTCGCAGTACGCAGCTTCGTACGCTGATCCACGTTCAACGTAAAGGGGTGTTTACGATGCCGAGGCTCAGTTCTTGTTCGAGCGCGCTTGCGCTCTTTTTGGGAGGCGTCTTCAGTCTGCATTCCCAAACCTTTCAGGGCGGCGTGCGCGGAATAGTCACCGATCATACCGGCGCTGCCATGCCCAATGCCGTGGTAACGCTGATTAACGAGGCAACCAGCGAGCACCGCCAGACGCTGACTAACAGCGCCGGCGAGTATACGTTCACCGCCGTGCTTCCCGCCACTTATACGGTCCGCGCCGAAGCGCCGTCCTTCAAGCGCTTCGAGCAGACAAGCGTAGTTGTGGCGACGCAGGAATTTCCCACGGTCGACATCAAGCTACAACTCGGCGAGGTGACTCAAACCGTGAATGTGACCGCGGAGGCGACGCTGATAGAAGCGGGCAACGCGTCCACAGGCCAGGTGATCGACAAGCAGAAACTGGACGAACTGCCTAACATGGGCCGCAACCCTTTCTATCAGACGGTCAAGATCTCTCAGAACGTCACTCCCGGCGGCGACCCCAAGTTCAATCGCATGGAGGATCAGACCGGCTCTTCGCAGATTTCCATCAATGGCGGCCCCATCACCGGCAATAACTACACCCTTGATGGCATCGCCATTACCAACTCCGCCAATCAGGCCGTGATTGTACCCGCCATCGAAGCTACTCAGGAAGTGAAGCTGCAGATCAGCACTTATGACGCCGAGATTGGCCGCACCGGCGGCGGAACATTCAACCTGTACCTGCGGTCCGGCGCCAACGCGCTGCACCTTTCCGCGTTCGGATACCAGTGGATGAATAGCTTGATCGCCAACAACTTCTTCGCCAACGCAGCCGGCATACCCGAGGTTCCGCAGATGTGGAAGAACTACGGCGGCGCGTTCGGAGGGCCTGTGGTGGTCCCTAAACTGTACGATGGGCGCAATAAGACGTTTTTCTGGATCGCCGCGGAGGCCTACCGCCAGAACCAGACTTCATCCACCAGCGTGTCAGTGCCCACGGCGCTCGAGCGCATCGGCGATTTCTCGCAGAGTAAGTACAGCAACGGTTCCCTGGAGACTAATCTACGACCCCGCCACCACAGTACTTAATAGTAACGGAACCTATACGCGGACGCCTTACCCTGGCAATGTGATCCCGGCCAACGCGATCAGTCCGCTCGGACTGAAGCTCGCTTCCTACTTTCCGAGGCCCAACCAATCCACCAGCTATTACGGTCAGACGAATGACGCCGTAACTTCGCCACAATACGACCGCGCCGACCAGATGGATTTTAAACTGGATCAGGAAATCACCAGCCGCTGGCGCGCGTCGCTATCGTACCTTCACTACGGCAGCCGCGAGCCCAGCTACCCATACTTCGAGAACATCGCTTCGCCCAACCAGAGCCTGCTGGTGCGGCACGTGGACGCCACTCAGGCGAACACCACCATCTCGGTGACGCCCACCACCGTGGTTGCGCTGCGCTGGGGATTCAATCGCTACCCTAACAGCACGTTCCCCACCAGCGAGGGCTTCAATCTGGCCGCTCTGGGTTTTTCACCATCGTTGATCTCAAGCTTGCAGCTTCCGCCTTCGCAAGACTATTTCCCTTCCGTCAGCATGAGCGATCTCACGAGCTTTGGCGGGACCGGAGTCAGCTCGACCCATTACTACTCCACCAGTTTCTCGGGCACGGTATCCAAGTTCGTGGGCCGCCACAACCTGAAAATGGGCGGCGATTACCGCGCGATTCACGTGGCCGGCACGCCCACCGTCACCGACGGGTCTTACAGCTTCAGCTCAGGCTTCACTAACAACGAGAACGCAGCCGGCTCGGCGATTCTGGGAACGGGAGCGAGTCTGGCGGCCTTGCTGCTGGGCATTCCTTCGGCCGGTAGCGTGGTGACTTCGGATAGCCTGTCGAACATGATCCGCTATGGCGCAGTCTTCGTGCAGGACGATTTCCGCTTGACCCCAAAGCTGACCCTGAACTTCGGCCTGCGCTACGAATACGAGACGGGCATCTTCTCTTCCGACAACCGGTTCAGTCCCGGTTTCGACGCCAAGGCGGTCAATCCTATTCAGGCGCAGGTCCCAGGTCTGACTACGTTAGGCGAGCTTGAGTACGCGGGGCAGGATGGATACGGAACCACCGTCGGCAATCCCAATCGCGACAAGTTCGGGCCGCGCGCGGGCTTCGCCTGGGCGCTGAACCCGAAGACGATCGTGCGCGGCGGATACGGCCTGTTCTGGGCGCCGCTCTCCTTCAGTCTGCAGTCCACCTTCGGCTACACCGCTACTACCAGTTATGTGTCTTCTAACGATGGCGGCGCGACGCCGGCGAATTCTCTCAACAACCCATTCCCCACCGGAGTTCTGCAGCCGGCCGGGAACAGCCTCGGCGCCCTCGCCGGCATCGGGGGGCAGAGCCTCTCGGCATACGATTCCAGTGCCCGTTCGACGCGCGTGCACCAGTATTCCTTCGACGTGCAGCGCGAAGCGCCACAGGGCATCGTAGTGATCGCCGGGTTCGCCGGTTCCACCAGTCACGACCTGATTCAAGGCACTTCGGGCCTCAACATCAACCAATTGTCCGACCAATACCTCTCCCTTGGAAGTAAGCTGGCGGCCAAGGTGGCTAATCCGTTCTACGGCACGGCCGGCGGCGTGGTGAACTTGGCCGCCTCCACCACCACGCAGGCGCAGTTGCTGCTGCCGTTCCCGGAGTTCGGCTCAGTGACACTCAGCAATACCGACCAAGGCCACGCGCTCTACTACTCCTTCTACGCCAAGGCGCAGAAGCGGATGGGCCACGGCGTGAACCTGCTCACCACAGTCACCTGGTCGCGTAACGAAAACGACTCCAACGGCGCCAGCAACACCTACGCCACCAACGGCAGCGGCTCGTCGCAGGATAACTACAACCGCGCCGCCGAGTGGGGCCGCGCGATCATCGACGCTCCGTGGCGTTGGACGACTGCCATCAATTACGCTCTGCCCTTCGGAAAGGGCCGCCCCTTCCTGAGCAAGAACCGGTTTGCCGACCTTGCCGTGGGCGGCTGGAATCTTAACCTGCAGACCACCATGCAATCGGGATTCCCCGTGGCCATCAGCCAGGCGAACCTGAACTCGAACCTGGGAACCAGCGTGCAGCGTCCCAACGCCACGGGCATTTCGCCCGCTACCAGCGGGCCGTTGGAAAGCCGCCTTCTGCACTACATCAATGCGGCGGCATTCACCCAGGCGCCCGCTTATACTTATGGCAACGTCAGCCGGACCATCCCCATACGCGGACCGGGCCAAGCCAGCTGCGATTTCTCGATCTTCAAGACTTACGACGTCTATGAGAAATTCAAAGCGCAGTTTCGATTTGAGGTATTCAACCTGACTAACACGCCGCTGTTCGATAGTTTGAACACTACGTTCGGTTCAGCGACGTTTGGCCAGATTACGAATCAGGCGAATTACCCGCGGATTGTGCAGTTGGGCTTGCGGTTTTCTTATTAGTGGGGGAGGCAAGCTAACTAAGGCTAAGCTATGAATCTCTGGGGGCTCCTGGTAGGACAGACCATCGCATTTTGTGGTCTGTNNCGACAAAAAACGATCGTCTGTCCTACCTCACTCCGACAGGAGCCGGCTGCCCCACTAAGGCTTTAAGTGGTACCCTTCGCCTAACTTTCCGGCGCCTGCCAGGTACTTCCGCGCGCGCACCAATTCGGCGATCTGCCGCACGTGCCCCAAATCGTGCAGCGCCCACTCGTGCAGCATCTGAGATAGCGTGATCTCACCGGCCTCGCCGTGCAGGGCCACGCGGTCTCCGGCTGCGGCTGGCAATCCGCGCAGAAACTCCACGTTGGTGTCGCGTTGATCCTCAAAATGGTCGAACGCGTCTTCCGCATCGGCGTCGCGGTAAAGGTGCAGATGCATCTGCGCATCGTCGGGTTCGAGGGCCGGCCGCGTCTCACTCAAGAACCGGTCGACGCGCGCGCGGTAACAGTGGCCTTCGGCATGGGAAAGATGCGCCAGAACTTCCGCCACCGAGAACCGGTCCGGCGCGGGTTTCCATGACGCGTCTTCGTGGGAAAGCTCGCACATCAAGCCGCGCAGAACATTGGGCGTTTCCGCCAGGATGTCGAGACAGGGGAGCGCCGGGCCGGGCATCTCCTTAATCATACTCATACCGGGACCGCGTGGTTTTTGCGCTTTTGCCAGTCGGGGATGAAAGAGCCCCACAAGGAAGGAGTATTCGGCTGCCGCTTGTAATCGTTAACCAGCGGATTGGTAGACTACGCCGAACTCGTCGTGCTGGAAATGCGCTCGCGGAGATACGGGCCTTGCTCGATCACCACCACGCTGAGTCCGGCTGTGGCCAGCTCTTTGGCCATCACTCCGCCGGCCGCGCCGGAGCCGATCGCTACGAAATCCACCTGCTGCGAGGGCTTGAATGGCGCGAGGCTCATCCCATATTCCCCGGCGTATCGTAATATCCGAACGGCGGCTGCAACGCGCCCGCGTCATCAAAGCCGATCGGCTTCCAGCCACTTTGTCCCGATTGCCGCCCCACGCGGGGCTGGCGAGAAAGCCCATGACGACGTGCCTGCGCAAGGCTTCGAAGAATTCGGTGTGTTCAATGGAGGCGATGGACGCAGTGGCGCCGGAGGCCGCGAGGCCGGTCTGCTCAGTCGCGAGGCCGGTCCCGGAGGCCGCGAGGCCGGTACCGTGTGTCGCGAGGCCGCTCTCGTGTGTCGCGAGGCCGCGGCGGTAAGCCGCGAGGCCGGTCCTGCAGACTTCGCGCAGGTCTCGATCGAACGTGGCAAGGGCGCGGTCGATGAAGCAGATCACGCCCGCCTCTGGCGCCGGGGCCATCGTCAGATGGAACAATTTGCGCCGCCAGCGCTTCGATTTCGGCGGCGGCTTGCGGGTCGAGATTGCAACTTGCCGTGGCCCGGCTGCGCCGCTTCGTGCGCGTATTGCAGCGCTTCGAGTACTTCGGCGGATAGGCCGGCGAGCAGCGAAGTCCGCAGCAGGCTGCGCCGGGAGAGTGGTGCGTCCATGTAGCAGGTATTATAAAACCTATGGAACAGGATCGCCGCGGTTTTCTTAAGTCCGCCGGGGCAGCGGCTTTCACCACGTCGCTCTTGACGGGTGACATTCGCGGCGCGAACGACAAGGTCAACATCGCTTTCATCGGCGTGGGGCGGATGGGTTCGAGTAATCTCGGCTTCGCCGGTAAGACGCCCGGCTTTGAAGTGGCCGCGGTCTGCGACGTCTATCAACCGGCGCTCGAAAGCGCGGTGGCGCAGGCGAAGAAGCTCGGCTTCACGGGCGTCAAATCGGTGAAGGATTTCCGCGAGATTCTGGCCGATAAATCCATCGACGCCGTCTGCATCGCGACGCCCGACCATTGGCACGCATATATCACGGTGGAAGCGTGCAAGGCGGGCAAAGACGTGTGGGTGGAGAAGCCCGCCTGCGTGTATGTGGAAGAGGGCGTCAAGATGGTGGAGGCCGCGCGCAAGTATCGGCGCGTGGTGCAGGCCGGCACGATGCAGCGCTCGGGCGGCTTCTTCCGCAAGGCGCGCGAGATTGTGAAGAGCGGCGACCTGGGCGATGTTACTTTCTGCCGTGCGTTTCAAGCCGGCGCGAACAAGCGGGAAGGTTACGGCAATCCGCCGGATTCCGACCCGCCGCCCGGCCTCGATTGGGATCTGTGGCTGGGCCCGGCGCCAAAGCGGCCCTTCAACGCCAACCGTTGGGGAGTTGCGCCGGGCCGCTGGTCCACCTTCCGCTACTTCTGGGATTACGCCGGCGGCGCCATGACCGATTGGGGCGTGCACCTGCTCGATATCGTGCAATTCGCGTTCGATGAGGCCATGCCGCTATCGGTTGCCGCGCAAGGCGGTAAGTTCTACGTGACCGATAACCTTGAGACTCCCGACACTATGCTGGCGACTTATCGCTATCCCGGCTTTGTCGGCAGTTATGAGAGCCGCACGGTGAATCCTTACTTACTCTGCAGCGGTAACAATGGCATAGCTTTCCATGGCACTGAGGCCACATTGATGGTGAACCGGTCCGGCTACTGGCTGTATCCGAACGCCAAGAACGCCAAGCCCGTGGAAGAGAGCTCCAGGCAACTCGCGGATATGAACATGCCCCACTGGGCGAATTTTCTGGAGTGTGTCCATAGCCGCCGGAGGCCTGCGTCTGATATCGAGACTTGCGTTCGCTCCACCACAACCTGCCTGCTGGCCAATCTTGCCTACCGGCATTCCACCGCGCTCGATTGGGACGATAAGACGTTCACGGTGAAGCAGAGCGAGGTGCGGCCGTTTCTGAAGGCGAAATACCGCGCGCCGTGGAAGCTGGAGGTCTGATGGGAGTCGAGCGGGTCCGCCGATACTGCCTTTCGTTTCCGCACGCGACGGAGCAGGTTCAGTGGGTGGACGACCTGGTGTTTAAGGTGGGCGGTAAGATGTTCGCGGTAACTCCGCTGGAGCCGAGGGGAGTCTATCTATCGTTTAAGTGCACGGCCGAAGAGTTTGGCGACCTGACCGATCTGCCAGGCATCATTCCCGCGCCGTATCTGGCGCGCGCGCAATGGATCGCGCTGGAACGCGAGGATGCGCTGCCCGCGGCGGAGATCAAACGGCTGTTGCGGAAGTCTTATGATCTGGTGTTTGCGAAGCTGACGAAAAAGTCGCGGACGGCATTGGGGGGCGGTGGGGCGCGATGAAGGAACTCGACGACAGAATCTGGATGTGCTCCAAATATCGAATTCGGCATTATTCAGGCGTATCGCGCGGACAAGTCGCTCCTCGACCTCGACGTGAAGGATGCCATGGACGCGCTGGTCCGGCGCTATCAAGCCGAGGAAGAGCAGCGCAGGCCGCCGTCGATGAGACTCGGCGACCGTGCGCAACGGGTGTTTTCGTCTGTCCAGGCGTTTTGCGAGTGGCGCCTGGGAAGAGCTCCGTTCCCCGGCGACGGCCTCCCGAATCGCCTAAGCCTAAGCCTAAGCCGATCGCCGAACTCGTGGAGTGCCTCCGGAAGGTCCGGAAGTCGGTTCCACGCTGGTCCGAACGCGGCGGCCGCCAAGGCTATCTCAACTTCATCAACCCGTTTCTGCCGTAAAGACTTTGTGGGGCAGCCAATCCTGGCTGCAGCCGGCTTTCAGCCGGCTCGCTTCACCTGCGAATCCGTCGGTTGCGGCCGCCATAGACGTTCCCGCCAGAGACCGGCTGTCGCTCATGTGAACTCGCTTCGGCCCAAGTGCGAACGCATGTCGAGACGAATGGCAGTACGCACGATACATGCCGCGTCCCGGCTCATCGGAACGCATACCTCGCGCCGGAAAACGTGTCTGCATGGGCCTTTGGAACGACTAACCCGACTCTTGCGAAAGTGAGGCTAAGACTTGCGGCTTCAGCCGGGATATCGCGACGGCGTGGACTTGCCTGCGCTATTGTTCTTCTTAAATAGCGAGGACCGGCGCAAGAGATCGGCTTGGGTTTCGCCGGGGCAGCCCTCCTGGCGGTCGAAGCCGATCTCTGACATTTCGTATCGGTGGCCGCCTTGGTCGCGAACCATGAAATAGACGTTCAGAGGCTCCGGCGATTCGCGATCGCCAATCTGTTCAACCGATACGCCTACTTGTGTGAAATCTGCGCGGCTACTACAGGGCTGGACGAATTCGTATCCGCCGGAGATGTCCCGCAGGAATTTGTGCCACTTCTCCAGATCGCCGGCAGAACGGGATTTCATGTCGTCCCAGGGACTGATGAGCCATTCGTGGACAAAATCTTGCGGCTGGAGCGCCACAGGGTCGAGGCGCTGCGCGCCTTCGGCGCCTATCGCGTAATGGAGGACAGTGGTGCGACGGAACCCCGGTTCCAGAGCGCCGGATGCGAATTCGAGCAGTAGTTCCGCGGGATCAAGCTTCACGTTCAGGTCTTCATCGATGACCATCTCGTGGTCGCCGGAAAAGACCGGAACCGCGCGATCCCAACTTGGGTTTATGCGGTAAACATAATAGCCGAGGCCGTTCCAAACGGATGCGCAGCTTGCCCCATCCCACATCGCACTTACGAGACGGCTTCCGGAAGAGTCCGGGAGCGAGACTTGCAGATCGAGCAGGTGATTGCCGATATCTCCCGTATTCGCGCTTTCCAGCAGACGGGTCCAGCCTGCGGAAGAGTAGCGATAGAGATAGAAGGAATCGTCGGCGCCACACGGCACTGTCACTGCAGTCCTTACAATTAGCAGATCGTTATCTTCGGCGGAGTGCGAAAAGGTCAGATCGGAAACATAACCTGCGAACGCGGCGGGTTTCTCCGGCTCAAAGAGACCAGCGCGCCAAAGATCGGCCGTGAGTTGCGATTTGAGCTGGGGGAACGCGCGATCGAGTTCCGCCCGATTTGCGGGGAGGCGCGATTCAATCCAATCGCGCAGGGCGGTCTCGACGGGAGTCCATTTGTTGCGCTTGAACTCATCCGGAAAACTTGGGCCGTCGGCTTTAGCGATGGGGCTGGAAGCTCTCAGTTGAGTGGATTCGGCTGCCAATCGTTCCAAGTGCGCCGTCTGCGAAAGCAATACGCGCGTGGCAAATAACAGGACTAACCAACTCGAAGAGCGCGGCATTTCGGCTACCCCAATTATAACCGCGCTGGGAGAAGAACGGCGCGGCGAGCTTCGCTCGGCCGCGGGCAAGCTAAAGCATACCTACTTAGGCATCGCCCCCTGTACGAACTTCACCAGATCCGCGTGGTACTTGGCCGCCGAGGGCTGATCGATGTAGACCATGTGTCCCGCCTCGTAGTAACCCACGGAAATGTTGTTCTTCTTGACTTCGTCCGACGCCTTCAGATGGGCGATGGTCCACTCCACGGGGAAGAAGGGGCAGGCGAAATCGTAATAGCCCATTCCCACGAAGAGATGCATGTGGGGATTCTTGGCGAGACCGTCTTCCAGGTTGACTACCGTGTTGTATTCGCCGGACCACGGCGGCGCGTTCCCCGCGACGTAATATAGGTTGTCGTTCTTGTAATTCAGGTCGTTACGGACGTAAGCCTCGAAGGCGGTAAGGAAACAGTCTTCGATGTTGGCATTGCTGTAATCGAAGCTCGTATTGTTGGCGCCCGCATCCAGTTGGTAGCCGGCAAAGCGCGAATCGAGGCGCGACGTCATCATGTGCTGATCGCGCATCAGCTCGGTGCTGAACGGCCCCAATCCCACGCGCAGGTCCAGGCCGTCGATGAAGGTCTTTGAGAGTCCCGTGTAGCGCGCCATGTCGGTCAGCACCTTCTCGCGCTGGGCTTGCGTCGCGCGCGCGCCGTCGAACAGATACTCCAGGTATTCGCCCGAGGCAAATTCACGCGCCTGTTTGGCCATTTGTTCCACACTCAGCTTTTGAAGATCGGGCGCCTGCTTCTTGTGAAAATGCGCGGTCATGATTTCAGTCGGCAGCGTGGTCAGTTGCCGCTGTTCGCCCGCCCCGGCATTGACGTCGAAGATAGCCGAGAGCAGCATCACTCCGTTAATCGGCATGTCATGGTCGGTAAGATAGCCGGCCAGCCCCGCCGCGCGCGTGGTGCCGTAACTCTCGCCGCCGACGAAGAGCGGCGAGCCCCAGAGGTTGTATTCGTTCAGAAAGCTGCGGATGAACTCGCCGAAGGCGGCCAGGTCGTTCTCCACGCCACCAAAGTCAGGGCCAAATTGAGGCTGGTCCGGGCGGCTGAAGCCCGTGCCCATGGCATCGATGAAGACCAGATCGCCGGTATCCAGCAGGGAGTTAGGATTGTCGACGTAGCTGTACGGCGGTGGCGTCGCCATGCCGTTCGGCTCCAACTTCACCATCTTGGGGCCAAACGCCCCCATGTGCAGCCAGACCGAGGCCGCGCCCGGTCCGCCGTTGAACAAAAACCAGACCGGCCGTTTGGACTTGTCCGTGACGCCGTTCTTCGAATAATAGATGTAGAACAGATGCCCCTCGGTCACGCCACTGGTGGCTTGGTGGATAGGTATGAACCCGACGCGGGCCGTGTACTCGATCGTCTGCCCTTGCAGCGTGATCTTATGCTGTGTGGCGACCGGTTCCGCGGGATAGCGGATCTGCTGCATCCCGTCGGTCAAGCTGTAATTGAAGCGATAGAAGTCGTTAGTCGCGCCGCCGCCCCGGCCCCGGCCCTGCGCGAAGGCTCCTGCGCTAGTGACAGCGCAGAGCATGAGGGAGAGGCAAAACTGTTGGCTAAATCGTCCGTGGGTTCTCATGGCATTTGCTCCTTAATTGCGCGCTTATTTGCGCGCCGTCGCGGTCGCATCGTTGACAAACCTGACCAGATCGGCGTGCAGTTTGACCAGCGCCTTGTTATCGACATAGGTCATCTGCCCGGCATCGAAATGACTGACAGTGATGTTGTGGGCGCGGACCTCCGGCGATACGTTCAAGTGAGCCAGGGTAAACTCGGTCGCATAGAACGGCGCATTGAGATCGTAGTAATTCACGCCCACGAAGAGGCGCAGGCTGGGGTCGCGGGCGAAAGCGCCTGAAAGACTCGCGTCGTCGTTCCCGGTCGATGTGAACGTCCCGATGCCGCCGCTCGACAGGTAAAAGACTCCGTTGCTGTTGCCGCCGAAGGTGAGCTCGCGCCGCAGGTAGGTCTCATATGCCGTCACGAAGCCGCCGGCCAGATTACTCAAATTGAAGTCGATCGCGGTGGCGGCGCCGCCAAAGCCACCGCCGCCACCACTGGCACGCCCACCGCCGCCCGCCCCGGGCACAAAACCGCTGACGCGCGCATCCGAGTTGGATAATCCACGGTGCTGGTCGCGCAGCACCTCGCCGTTAAAGCGCTCCGCGGTAATGCGCAAATCGTTGTTGACGATGAATGCCTTTGAGAGCCCGGTCAGCCGCGCCATATTCGCTATTACTTTGGTGCGCTCCTCCGGTGTCATGCGGTCGCCCTTATAGAGCGCGTGCAGATACTCGCGCGATGCAAACTGGCGCGCGTGTTCCGAAATCTGCTCGGCGCTCATCGCATTCAATTCCGGCGTCAGCTTCTTGTGGTTCCAGGAAGCCATGATCAGGCTCGGCAGCAGCGTCATGTATTGCTCGTCGCCGGCCAGGGCGTCGGCAGTCGTCGTCATCGACAGCAGCACCACGCCGCTAACCGGAATCCCGTGTTCCGTGAGATAGGCCGCTAAACCCGCCACCCGGCCCGTGCCGGAATCCTCACCCGCCAGGAAGAGCGGCGAATTCCGGCGATTGTTGGTATTGATGAAACTCCGCACGAACTCGCCGAGTGAAGCGATGTCGGCGGCCGTATTCCAAAAGTTGGGGCCCCGGCTGGGCTGGTCGGGCCGGCTGAATGCCGTTCCCACTGGATTCACGAAAACCAAATCCGCCTCGCCGAGCAGCGTATGGGGATTGTCAGCCCACCCATAGGGCGGCATCCCGGCGGAGCCGTCATTGGCCCACTTCATGCGCTTCGGTCCCAAACCGCCAAACTCCTGCCAGGTGGCCGCTACGCCAGGCGCGCCGCCCATGAAAAACAATACCGGGCGCACCGAGGACTCGCTGACGCCGTCTTTTGCATAGCAGGTGTAAAACACATGCGCTTCCGAATTTCCCGTCGTCGCGTTGCGCAGCGCCATGTAGCCCACTCGCGCAGTGTAGGCGAGCGCTTCCCCGTTGAGAGTGATCTTCTGGTGAGTCTCCGTGGGCTGGGAATCGGGAATCGCCGCGCCCGCGCCCGCGGTCGTATCGTAGTTGTAAAACTCGCTGGTGCTGGCGCCTCCACCGGCTGCGCCGCCGCGTCCGCCGCGCCC
>PLDF01000300.1 GCA_003135055.1 Bryobacterales bacterium
GCAGCGCCGCACCGTAAACTTTTGAAGCGTTGTTGGCCGTCACGGTCAGCACGGCGGCTGTGACGGTGAGAGTTCCGTTGACGAAGCTGCTGAATGTGTAATTGCCTGCGGTAAGCGAGCCCCGCGTGGCAGTGACCGGATAGCCTCCCATGGGTGAAGCCGCCGTGGCGGTGGTGTTAAAACCGGCTGTGCCGGAGACCACGGCCGAAGTGTCGCCATTCACAAACCCGGTGATCGTGTCGCTAAACGTGGGCAGCGCCGCCCCGTAGGCTTTCGAGGCGCTGTTAGCCGTCACGGTCAGTGGCGCGGCCGTGACCGTCAGAGTCCCGGCGACCAAATTACTGAAAGCGTAATTGGTTGCCGAGAGCGAGCCTTGCGTGGGAGCGATCGGATAGACTCCCACGGGTGAAGCAGCCGTGGCGGTGGTGTTAAAACCGGCTGTGCCGGCGACCACCGCCGAGGTGTCGCTATTCAAAAACCCGGTAATGGCGGCGGTGAACGTTGGCGGCGCCCCATAGACTTTCGAGGTACTGTTGGCCGTCACCGTCAGTTGAGCTTTGTTGACAGTGAGCGTCGGGGTCTGCGGAGCCGTTTCCGAGACGTTGCCGAAATTGCCCGAATAGCTCACGCTCAATGAGTGGCCGCCCGCGTTCAGAACTCCCAGGTTGAACGTGGCTGCGCCGTTGCTCAATGTCTGCGGTGAGGGGGAGCCGCTGTCCACCGTCAATGTAACCGTACCGGCAGGCGTCGAGGAACCGGTGACCACCGTTACTGTGACTGACGCAGCGACGGGATAAGTGACCGCCGGCGCGTTGATGGTAAAGCCCGGTTGGACAACCAGCGACGCTTGGTTGGAAACCGTGCCGGGCCCGCTCTCCAGAGCCGAGACCGCGCCGGTCTGGTTTTGGATGGTCCCGGCAGTGGTGGGCTGCGCGGTTACCGAGACCAAACATGAGCCGCCCAGGGGCACTGCGCCGCCCACTAACTGGATCGACGAACTACCCGCTGCCGCACTGAGCGTGCCGCCACAATGATTAATCCCGGCCGGCGGAGTCGCTACCACCAGCCCTGAGGGAAGGCTGTCGGCGAAACTGACATTAGTTAGACCGCCCAGCCCGGTGACTGTAAGCGTATTGGCGCCCCCGTTAAACGCGATAACATTGGCGTGCGCGATCGTAAAGGACAAGGTGGTCGTGCCATTCAGCGCGATGGGAGACGCGGAAAAGGCTTTCGCGATCGTCGGAGGGTTCATCACTCCCGACTCAATGTGCGAGAAAGACACCGTTTTGAAACCGTTATTGAATGTATAGGTTCCCGCGAGACCCGTATATGGGCTAGTCGAGTTAACGCTCAAATTGACGTTCGTGGCGGGAAAACCGGCCTTCAGACTGTTCGCGAGGGACGTCACGTTGCCATTGACCGCGACCGCGGTGGAAGCGCTCGGCGTCGCGTTAAAGGTCTGTACCCCGGTCCCGCCATTCACCGTCACGCCAGTGACAGAGGAAATCGGGATCGCGTTCGCGTCTTCGTTCACGCTGGAGGAGCTCACCGTCCAGGTATGCGCAGCCGTGCTTCCGTCGTTGAACGCCAGATTGGGCGCCGTCAATGAGCCACCGCTGCCGGAGAAAGCCCCGGCTGTTTGAAGCGTCAACGTGGGAATCGCCGTGCCGATCGGCGCCGATACGGCGATGCCGCCAGTAGCGGCCGCGGCGCCGACCACCAGGTTGTTCGCGTTCACCTTGTTAACCTCGGCATTCAAGAGACTGAGATCGCCGGTGGTCTTGGTTCCCAGGTTAATCGCCTCGGCGGCGGACACCTGCCGCAGCGTGACCGTACCACTGCCGGCAACGAGCGAAGGCGAGTCGGTGAGCGTCATAGAGTCCGCGGAAATCGTGATGTTGCCGCCATTGCTGACCACATCCCCGTTAGCGTTGCCGCCGTCCGCCGAGAAGGCGCCGCCCGCTCCAGCCGTCAGAGCGATCGCGCCTCCCTGGGTCTGGAAATATGCGCCTTTTCCAGCCGTATGCGCGATGGAGACGTTCCCGCCCGCGACGGCAGTATTCACGCTTGGACTACTAGCCGTTGCAGTGATGGTGGCGCCGGGGTTGGCGGACATAGCGCTGGCGAAGACAGCCGACTGGTCGTCCAAGGCGATATTCCGGCCCGCGTTCAAGACGATGTTGCCGCCGGCCAGAACGTGGCCGGATAAGGACGTGCCGGCGGTATTTCCCAGCAGCAAATCCTGCCCTGCCGTCAGGCTGACTGTGCCGGCGGTGGACACGATGGAGCCCCTGAGCGCGCTAACCTGATTACTGGCTCCGTTCTGGCTCTCACCCGTCGCCAGATTGGCGGCCGCGCCCGTAGCCGACACGGTGACGTTGCCCGGGGCCGAAACGATTTCGTTCGCGACCGTGTTGGTGGTGACGTTCACTGTGCCGGCGTTGGTCAAGACGATCTGGTCGCCCGCGGCGCCGCTATCGATCACGCCCTGGAACGGGTCGCCGGTGAAACCGATGGTGAGCGGACCCGGGCTGGCCGCGTTGATGCTGAGGAAAATGCCGCCGGAAGCCGTGTTCTGGGCGACAAGATTCGGGACCGTCGCGACAAGTGGCGCCCCGCTTGAGCCGATGCCGCTGCTCGCCGAGAGCGCCAGACTGGCGCTGCCCGCGGGCTCGCCCTCCGCAAGATTAGGAGCCAGGCTGCAAGTGATGCTGCCCCCCGCCGAATAAATACCTCCCTTGTTGGCGGTCAAGGTGACGTTACTGATTTGTGGAAATGGAGGGGCTACTGTGATGCTGCCATCGAGGGTGATATTGCCGTTGCTCGCGGTCAGGGTCACTGAACTGGAGCTCACGGTATTGGTTGAGATACCAGCCGGTGCGATTGTCAAGGCTTGGCGGTTGGTGAAACTGAAATTCCCGGTTTGTGTGACCGCGCCTGCGATCTGATTGACGGCATTGGGGCTGTTCAAGGTGACGCCGACGGCGGTATTGGCAGTCAAAAGGTTGGCGGTAATAATGCCGATTCCCGACTCGCTGATAGTACCTTCCGCGGATGTCAGTGTGACGTTGCCGGCGGAGCTGATGCCAGAAGACGAGATGCTTATACCCCCAAACTGGGATGTCAGTGTGACGTTGCCGGCGGAGCTGATGCCAGAAGACGACACGCTTAAACTCCCTAAGGCGAATATGTTGAAATCCCCACTGGCCGTGGTGCCACCGCCGACGCCGGAGAAGTCGTTAGTGCCGTTCAACGCGACGCCGGTCGCCGCCGTCGCGGTCAGGGTGCCGTTACTGCCCGTACTGGCATTTGCCGCTTCGGTGATGGCGCCGGTATTGGCCGTTAGGGTGACGTTGCCGAAGCTTAATATACCGCTATTGCTGTTCAATGTGATGTCCTGTCCGCTTTGGAGCGTCACTGGGCCGTAGACGGTGTTGCCATTAAGGCCGATCGGGCCATTGAGGTTCAATTGGTCCGCACCTGTTAGAAGGTTCACTGTGAAACTCTGGGTGACGCCCGCAACCGGGCAGGTGATCACATTCGTGCCGCCGCCGTTGCACTCTGCGACCTGGGCGCCTGGCGTCAGATCGATGGTCTCAGCCGTGTCGTTAAAGACGTAGTTGCTGCCGGAGACTGAAATCGTGAGATTGTTGTTGACGTTAGCCCCAGCGGTGTAGGTCAGACTACCGCCGGTGACGTCGAGAGTGGCCGCGTGGGTGGCTGCCGCCAGAAATGACAGGATGGCAAGCGCTCGGAGAGTCACTATGGCCGGATACGGAAATACTGGGTAGTTTGTTATGCGCATGGGTTCTGAAACCTGAAGTTGGTAAGCGGTTCAAAGCGGCCCTGTTTCTGCGCGCCCGTCTATAGAGATTGCGTCAGGGATTGCGTCGGATCCGGAAATGGGGGGCGCCACGCAGACGATTGTTGTTCTCCGATCATTCGCTTCTGCCCGTAGGGAAGGGTATTTGCCTCGTGCAGTTCGCGGGGTCGCTGATGCATTGGTATATTTTGATACATTTTACCACAACCCCCGGCTGGAAGCGAAAGGTTCACACGGTACTCACGGTACTCCCGGCCAGGCAGGGTTGCCGACCGCTTCCGGAGGGACTTTCGGGTCCTGCCGGGTCACACACGCATGGGTGAGATCGACCCAAAGCGCGTGATAAATTGTCCAATTCTTCAAGGAACGGGCGGGGCTCCCATGATCTGGTTAGTCCTCATTCCACCCCTAATCCCGCATTTCCTTTGTGCCAGGAAGACCGGGGATCAATCGGCGGAGAACCCCGAGGGGGTACGCGTGCGGAAGATTAAGTATGGCGACCCGTTCCGCGTCACACGCGCCTGGTTTCGACCCCGTTGCGCGGACGCACGACCGGCCGCCGGTGAGCGGTTATGGTCACTGCGTTTCCCGGCGTTTCCCGAAGACGTGTAAGCGCCCCGCGCGCACGGATGTAAACTGTTAGCGCCATGCCTGCCGGAAGAATCCTCGCATTTCTCGCCATGAGTTGTTGCGCCGCGGCGCAAACCAACTATAATTTCGACGAATCGAAGGTGCAGCCTTACACGCTGCCCGATGCGCTTACACTGGCGGACGGCCAGCCCGTGCGCGATGCCGCCACGTGGAACGATTGGCGCCGGCCGGAGATTCTGCATCTGTTTGAGACCTACGAGTACGGGCGCACTCCCTCCGGTCCCTATTCCGTTCGCGTGGAAGTGGTCTCGACGGAACCCGCGCTTGGCGGGCTGGCGATTCGCAAGCAGATTGTCATGCACTTTTCGAGCGATCCAGCCGGTCCGAAAGCCAGCCTGCTGCTTTATATTCCCGCGGCGCATCGCGGCTCCACCCCCGTATTTCTCGGTCTTAATTTCAACGGAAACCACACAGTGGCGGCCGATCCGGGCATCCGCCTGAATGAAGTCTGGACGCGGCAGACCAGGCAGATGCCGGATGCGGGCACGCGCGGAAACCAGGCGCAGCAGTGGCAGGTGGAGAAAATTCTCGGCCGCGGCTACGCGCTGGCCACCATCTATTATGGCGACATGGAGCCCGATTTCGACGGGGGCATCGGTTACGGCGTGCGTCCGCTCTTCTTCCGCGCCGGCCAGACCGAGCCGGCCGCCGGCGATTGGGGGGCCATCGGCGCATGGGCGTGGGGGCTGAGCCGCGCCGTGGACTACCTGGAAAAAGACCCGGATATCGACTCTAAGAAGATCGCGTTGATGGGCCACTCCCGTTTGGGCAAGGCGGCTCTGTGGGCGGGCGCGCAGGATACGCGTTTCGCCATCGTGATCTCGAACGAATCGGGCGAAGGTGGCGCGTCGCTTTCGCGCCGGAATTACGGCGAAGATCTGCGCCATCTGAACACCGCGTTTCCCCATTGGTTCTCCGCCAATTACCACCGCTATACCGATCACGAGCCCCTGCTGCCGATGGATTCCCACATGCTTCTGGCGCTGATTGCGCCGCGGCCCTTGTACGTCGCCAGCGCGGAGGAGGACCGTGGTTCGGATCCGCGCGGCGAATTTCTGGCCGCGGTCAACGCCGGCCCCGTTTACGCGCTGTGGGGTAAGCGCGGAATCGGCACGGACCAAATGCCGGGGCTGCACCAACCTGTGGGCGACACCGTCGCCTACCACATCCGCGCGGGTAAACACGACGTCACTGCCTACGATTGGGACCGGTACCTGGATTTCGCGGACCGCCAATTAGGGAGGCGTCCCTCAGACGTGGTAAGATAGGTTCATCAGGATGAAGAAAATTACTGTTCAGTTCACCTTCGAAGAGTTGAAGGCAGTGCTGGAGCTTGTAGATAACCAATTGTTTAGGATGAAGTACATCGATCCGAAGATACCGGGGCATTTGCCTCAACCTGAGACGGAGCGCGCCGCCAGTTCCGGCGTTCAGGCTCTGCAGGACGCATTCCGGATCGCCAAGGGCTTCAAAGCCAAGGCCACGGTTTAGGCCTTCCGCATAATTTTCTGGCGGCTTCATTACAAATTTGGCGCGGGAAGGTACGCTTACGCCCGAAAAGCGCGGTATACTTGAAAGACCTTTTGATATTCCCGCAACAGCTTGGCCGAGTCCACTTTTGCCTAGGCTTTAGCCCGAAGCGTCAAAACGAACGACACATATGAAAAACATTTTCGTAGGCAATTTGGATTTCTCAGCGACTGAATCTGCCGTGCGGGCGCTTTTCGAGCCGTACGGTAACGTGGAACGCGTCAGCGTGGTGACCGATCGGGATACCGGCCGTTCGCGCGGCTTTGCGTTCGTCGAAATGACGGATGGCGCCCAAGCGGATCAGGCGATCGCAGCTCTCAACGGCTCCGATCTGAATGGACGCGCGCTCAATATCAACGAAGCCCGCCCGCAGGGTAGCGGCGGCGGTGGCGGCGGCAGAGGTCCCGGTGGCGGCGGTGGCAGAGGTCCCGGTGGCGGCGGCGGGCGCGGTGGAAGCGGCGGCGGCGGACCGCGTCCACGGCGAGAGCCCCGCTGGTAAGAGACGCACGGAACGGCCCGCCTGGTGATGCCACGGGCCGTGCAGGTTAAGGAGCATTTCTATGGCTACGCGCACGCGCACCTCATTTCAGAAGCGGCAAAAGGAACTCGCCCGCGTGGAGAAGCAACGCGACAAGGCGGCCAAGAGATTGCAACGCAAGCTAGAGGGTCCCAAGCCCGAGGAGCCCGAAGATTTGCTGATGGAGGGCGGCGTTGCGGCGGATGGCGATCGTCCGGGCGAAGACGGCGATCATCCGATCGAGTCGCCCGTGCAAAGCGAACCATCGGCTCAAGAAGAGAGCCGCTAGATGGATCTTCGCTACATGGGCTTCGACCAGACCCAGAACCGGCGGGTGTATAAGTTCGACTATTGCGCCAAGGGCGTACCGCCAGCGGGCTTTTTGGTGAGCGCGGATATCGCATTGTTTCTAAAGCACCATATCAGTATCCAGGACGGGCCGTCGCTGTGCGCCCGCAAGCTGGCGAACGACATTGAGACCCTGCAGCCGGGCGAGCACGAACTGACCAACGACGATATGCTGGCCTTTGCCACCGACCGCGCCGCCGCCGAGGCCCGCAAGGCGGAACAGCGAAAATCGTGGACGCCCCGCCGGAATCCCAACCGCCCTCCTCCAAACCCCGTTTCTTAAATCACAAATCTCCTCTACGGTCGTGGCTTCGGGCGCCCTTTGGGCCCGGCTCCGATCAGAGCCACAACCGGAGTGGTTTTCCGCAAGCGCACAAACCACCCGGTCACGGCTCCGGACTAGTCCCGGCTCCAGCCTAAGAACTTCGGGCTAGGACGCCTGGGCCGAGGCGTTCAGCCGGCTGCGGATCTGCGCCATCACATCCGAAGCCAGGAACGGCTTCCGCAGTACCGGGAAGTTGTTCTCTTCGCAGAGCGCCTCTTCTTCCGGCGGAAGTATGGTCCCGGTCATCACGATCACCAGCATGTCGGGCTTGGTTTGCAGAAACTCCGCGCCCAGCTCCACGCCGTTCCCATCGGGCAGCATGTAGTCGAGCAGTGCGGCGTCGGGCTTGTTTTCGAGCACCAGCCGCTTAGCTTCAGTGGCGGATTCCGCGGTCAGCAGGCGCCAGCCTGCGTCGGCCATGAGCCGTTCCAGAAAATGGAGCAGATCGCGATTATCGTCCACCAGCAGCACGGTGGGATGGGCCTGCGCGGATTTCGGCGCCGCGTCGGTTGCGCGAATCGCCAGCTTTTCGCCGCTCTCGGCCATTTCCACCCGCACCTGCGCCCCCGGACTTACCTGGTTGGCCGCCACCAGCGTGGCTAACGGTTGCGTCAGATAGCGGTGAATCGTCCGGTTCAGCTCGCGCGCGCCATACTCCGAGCTGGTTCCCTTTTCGATCAGAAACTGCCGCGCCTCCGGCGATGCTTCCAGCGTAAACGAGCGATTGCCCAATCGCGTATTCACATGGGTCTGCAGGTCGGCGATGCGCTGCCCCAGAATTGTCGTGAGCGATTCAGTGCTGAGCGGCTGATAGGTGATCACGGCGTCGATCCGGTTGACGAATTCCGGCGAAAAGCGCTTCCGCACCGACATCAAGGCGATGTTTTGCAGCTTGCCGGTGAGCTCGGTGCGGTTCGGACCTTTCACGGCCTGGAATCCGAAATCCGGGTTGATCTCTCTCATCATTTCGCGCGCGCCCAGATTGCTGGTGAGAAAGACCAGGCTTTTTTCGAAGTTCACCGAGGAGTTGTCGCCCAGCCGCAGCACGCCCTTGTCGAGCACGCCCAGCAGCAGCCGGGTCATCGACGGCGCAGCCTTCTCGATTTCGTCGAACAACACCAGCGAAAGCTCGCACTTCTCGCTGGTGACCGCGTTCAGCTTCTGCTGCGTGAGCATGGGCTGGGTTTCGCGATGCCCCAGATAGCCGGGAGGCGCGCCGATAAGCTTGGCCACCTCGTGTTCCATCTGGAACTCGCCGCAATCCACCTTCAACACGTTCTTCGCGGAGCCATGCAGCACTTCGGCGAGCGCTTCCACGGTCTTGGTTTTTCCCGTACCGGTGGGCCCCAGCAGCAGGAATATGCCAACCGGCCGCCCTTCCGACGACAGCCCCGCCTGGAACATCTGGATGTAGGGAACGATGATGCGGGTAGCGTCCGGCTGGCCCACCACCTTCTGCGACAGTAAGCGCGACAGGTCCTCCACCGCGTCCGTCGGCTGCTTCCTCGGCGCTTTCTGCGGAATCTTGGGTTTCTCCAACACGGCCTCTACCTTGATTATAGGAGACGAGACCTTCTTGACCCTGGTGCGCCGCCGGTCTTCCGGCCGGGTTGGCTCTTTCATCTGACCGCCCTTAATTGTTAAAAATCAAACAGTTACGTAGATCGCCCAGAGGAATGGAAATATATTTCAAAGTCCTGTGACCGGCTATGATGCACTTGTAGCACGTCTCTCGGTTTTGCGGGCGTGAAATTCGCAATGGAGTGTACGGCAACCAACGTGCAAAGGACGTCCAAAGGGAGTTACGCAGGGGAAAATCAACGATGCCGGAAGGTGATCCGGCCTTTGGTCAAATCGTAAGGGGATAATTCCAGCGTGACCTTGTCTCCCGCTAAAACGCGGATGCGGTTGCGGCGCAGTCTGCCCGCCAGGTGAGCCAATACGACGCGCTCGTGTTCGAGCTGGACGCTGAACAGGCCGCTGGGAAACTTCTCAAGAACCGTCCCGGTTACTTCGATGCTGTCCTCTTTGCTCATAAACCTCCAGGTTAGGCGGACCGGCCGGGCGGCAAGAGCTTCCCGAACCGGTCCGCGAATCGATTAGGATGCCGTGACGTTGGTTGCCTGCAGACCCTTCGGGCCCGTCGTTACTTCAAACTCCACTTTCGATCCCTCATCGAGAGACCGGTAACCCTGCGATTGAATCGCCGAGAAGTGCACGAAGACATCTTCTCCATTCTCCCGCTGGATAAAGCCGTAACCCTTGGCTGCGTTAAACCACTTCACTGTGCCTTTTTCTTTCATCTGCCTATATTCCTCTTGAGCTGATCTTCATTTGCCGGCTCCTGCGCCGCCCCGGAGACGGAAAAAGGGGCTGCGGAATGGACTCACGCAACCCCTTTTTTGTGACGAAGCGGAAATCAAGAGCCAAATGCCCTATCATTATACAACAGCGGTATACGACAGCCGCGCTCGCAGATCCGGAATTTTGTTCCGTGTGAATTCTCAAGTCTTGCCGCTGCCGTTTCCCGCTCCGGGCACTCAAAGCGGCGCATTTTCCGCTCACGGGAAGAGCGGCAATGTGGTACGCGGCGCCGTGGGCCGGTAGTGGCGATTCGAACGCGTCCGCGGAGGAAGCCGCACGAGTTTTGGGCCGTGCGCGGAAACCGGGGCGGCGAGTGTATTCCAGCACGTGCCTCACAGAATATGAGCCCTCCGCCGGAATATCGGTGGTCCGCTACTACCAGCAGGTCGGTCTTGGGACGATTGACGGCCGCGCCGAAGCATTTACCAGCCCGGTGGATGCTGTTCCGGTTCAGGGGATTCTCGGCTGCCTCCAGGGCGCGTAACACTTCCGCTACCTCGTGAGGCGTCGGGAACGCCGTGCGGATGAAGTAGTCGGCGATCTCGTCATCTTCCGATCGCGGCCGAACGGACAAACTCGGGGTCGGGATGGTTTCGCTATTCCTTTCCTGTATGACTCTTGCATTCACCACGCCGGTTTATCCCGACGCTATCCAGGCGAAAGCGCCTGCCCGCAAAAATGCAGACTTAAGCGTGCCAACGTGGGACGCTTTGGTCTGTCAACCCCGCCATCGCCGCTACTTTTTCACAGCTTCTGAGGCTGAGCTTGAGGGAGGTCCACCCGCAAGCGCACAACATCGCCCGGTCCATCCCGCTTGCAGCCGGGTTTCCGAACAAGCTAAGTTAAGGTTTCACACATGGATTCGACTCCCAGCGCGCTTCTGCGGGCGGCGGCCCAGGCCGATCGTCTTTCGAAACCGTCTCCGCTGCAAGAGGAAGTGGTCAACCTCTTCGACCAGTTTCGCGACCGGCTGCTTCGCTACGCGCTTTCCTTCGGGTTGTCTATCGAGGATGGAGAGGAGATTGTACAAGAGGTCTTTCTCGCCCTGTTTCAACACTTGCAGCGCGATAAGCCGCGGCAGAATCTGCGCGGTTGGGTGTTTCGCGTGACTCACAATCTTGCTCTTAAGCAGCGCGGGCAATCCCGTCGAAACCCGCAAATGGCGGCGGGCCCATATGAAGCCGGTTTGCCGGCAGACCCAGCCCCTGGTCCCGAAGACCAACTGGCGGGCATGGAGCGGGAAGAGCGCTTGCAAGAGGCCCTGCGGGCTCTGCCGGAGCAGGACCAGCGCTGCCTCTACCTCCGCGCCGAAGGCCTTCGCTATCGCGAGATTGCCGAAGCGCTCGGCATGTCCCTGGGGTCGGTATCCATGTCGCTCGGAAGGTCTCTGGCGCGTTTGGAACGCGCCGATCGACGGTGAAGCCATGCCATACGAAGATGCGCATCTCTCCGATGAAGATCTGCTGCTGGCAGCCGATGGCGAACTCTCCTCGCGCGGCGTCAAGCGAGTCGACACCCATCTGGCCCATTGCTGGGCTTGCCGCGCGCGGATGGCCGGCATCGAATCCGGCATCGCCGGCCTCGTCCGCCTGCACCGGCTTAGCCTCGACGCTCCGTTGCCGCCCGCAAGCTCTTCCCGCGCGTTGCTTAAGGCCCAACTTTCCGAGTTGACAGCGGCCCCGCAACCGCCGCGCTGGCGGGGATGGTTCGGAAACATCGGCCATGGGCAGCGGATCGCCGGTATCGCCATGGCGCTGGCAGCGTTAATGTTCCTGGTTTCTTACGATCGAACATCGCGCGAGGCGCGCGCCGTTCCCGCGACGCGCCTGACCCCGGGAGCCACCCGCCGGGTTGCGCTCAAGGACCTGTGCAGCGGCCGATATAGTAAGAACTCGCAGGTGATGCCAGTGGTGCAGCGGCAGGTATTCGCGCGGTACGGTTTGGAGAACGTCGAGCCCGGCGCCTATGAGGTGGATTATCTGATTACGCCCGCTCTCGGAGGCGCCGACGACATTCGCAACCTATGGCCGCAGCCTTATTCGTCCACAATATGGAATGCCGCCGTTAAGGACGAGTTAGAAGACCGCCTGCATAACATGGTTTGTTCCGGTGAATTGGATTTGGCCTCCGCCCAGCAAGACATTGCCAGGGATTGGATCGGAGCCTATAAGAAGTACTTTCATACGGACAGACCGGTATCAAGCTATCCGTCTAAGCCTTGATTCAAACTTGCTGCAATCAGGCTGTACGATCAGAGAGCCGAGGTGAGATCGTGGCTGAACCGAATCGGGATCCGGCGTTGACCGGCGGCCCGGTGTCCGAGCATTATTCCGGTGGCGCGGGCCCATGGCCTGCGAATTTCGGCTATGCCTGAAAAGCGCGCTTTCCTGACGGCCCTCCATGGTTGTTGATACCGGCGGCAGCGGCCACAAGCGGACTGACCCCGCCGCATGACCTAGTGCCGTGACCGATTGGTTTTGTGCTCTTTGCGGAAAATCGCTCCCGACGGTCGTGGCTCTGATCGGAGCCGCGCGCGTCAGCAAGCGGTTTCACGATAGCCTCGAATCTCGCGGTCACGGTACTAGTCGTCGTTGACACTGGCGTTGTTTCCTTCCTTTTCAAGAACCACGCCATCGGTCTCCGCTACGACCCGGAGTTCTCCGTGGGGCGCCGGATCGAATGCGCAGACGCCGGATCGCAGTTCCTCAGGTGCAATCACCGCCCTGCTCTACGACGCGCCCCTCGTCACTCACAACCGTTCCGATTATCTCGGCGTGCCAGGCCTGAATCCGATTTCCCGCGAGCTGTAGCGCGCAGATCGCCCAACCCGCACTGTTAGCGCCAGCCCCCTATGTTACAGTGATCCCTGTAGAGGCCGCCATGTCTGGCATCTCGGGATCGATCGCCGCCGCAGTGACTCCGCGCAATCGGCACGAAGAGATCGATTTCGGCGCCGCTTTTGAGCTTATCGATTTCCTCTGCCGCGCCGGCGTGGATGGCATCGCCTTATTCACGGCCACCGGCGAATATCCGTCTCTAGCCGCCGACGACCGTTCGCGCCTGCTTTACCTCGCCGTGAAACGCAGCCGCGCGCCGCTTTTCGCGGGCATTGGCGCAGCCACTCTCGATGCCTCCCTGTCTCTCGCGCGCGAAGCCCGCAACGCGGGCGCAGCCGCACTTCTGCTGCCGCCGCCATTCTTCTTCCGCTACGATCAGGACGACATCCGCGAGTTCTATCTCCAATTCGCCGCCCATACCGGCTCCGGCCCGCCAATCTATATAGTAGATACGCCCGAACTCACCACGGCGATTGAGCCGGACACCGTGCGCGGCCTGCTTGCCACGGGTTACTTTGCCGGACTGGCCGATAACATTTCCGAGGCCGCCTGCGCCGTTCCCGAGCTTATCCATGCTTTACGCGGCGATGCCGCCGCACTCGACGGCTACGTCCGGGAATTCACCTATTGGACCCGCCAATTCCCGGCCACTATTGCCCTCAAGGCGGCCCTCAGCCTCCGTGGCTTGAAGACCGGACCATTCCACGTTCCATTGACGCCCGCCAAACAGTGCAAGCTCGACGAATTCCGCGAGTGGTTCCAAGGCTGGCTGGCGCGCGTGAAGAAGATCGCCGTCCATGCGTGAAGTCTTCGCGCTTCTGGCCGTCGCTTCCGCGCTTCTCGCGCAGACCGGCCCCCAGCTATTAACGTTCTTCTCAAGCGTCGATGGCTCCGGGCAGCCCTACGCGCTCTATCTGCCGCCCGCTTACGACAGCGCGAAGCCTTACCCGCTGGTGGTCAGCCTGCATTCCGAGGAATCCACGCACCGCCTGAACTTCCGCCAGCTCTTCGGCGTCGCCGGCCAATTCCGCCAGGTTTATGGCGACGATCCGCGCTTCTATCCCGTGGCGCGCGATGCCGATTTCATCGTGGCTTTCCCCTTCGCCCGCGGCTCCATCGGCTATCAGGGCATCGCCGAGGGCGACGTCTACGACATGCTGGCCGACGTCGAACGCCGCTTCACCATCGACCGCGATCGCGTCTACCTCACCGGCATCTCAATGGGCGGCGCGGGCGCGCTGCGGTACGCGCTGACGCGTCCGGACGTCTGGGCCGCCGTGGCGCCGTTGTGCGCGGCGGCAATCCCAGGCAGCGAGCCGCTCGCCCCCAACCTGCTCGACCTGCCGATTCGCCTGTTTCATGGCGATCAGGATCCGGTTATTCCCGTGCAATCTTCGCGCACCTGGCAGCGGCTGTTACTCGATGCCGGCGTCCCCGCCGAATACTTCGACTACCCCGGCGTGCGGCATGACGTCTGGAACTTCGCTTACAAGAATGGCGCCATTTTCGATTGGTTCGCGCAGTTCCGTCGCGACCGGTTTCCCCCGCGCGTGCATTTCGTCACGCAATCCTATCGCTACAATTCCGCCTACTGGGTGCGCCTCGACGGGCTGAGTCCAGGAACCCTCGCCTCCATCGATGCGACTGACCCGAATGCTGCGACTGACCCGAATGCTGCGACTGCCCCGAATGGCGCGCTTCAAGCGAGTGCCGCGAGCGCCACAAACGCCGCGAGCGCCACGAAGCGCGCCGGCCCCGCGTCCATCGCCGTCGAAACCCGCAACGTGGATGGGTTCACGCTCACGCTCGACCACAACGCCGCGTCCGTCGTCATCAATGGCGCCGCGGTCCATGTGACTCCGGCCGCCACGCTCTCATTCACCCATGCATCCGGACAATGGCGCGCCGGCCGCTTCACGCCCGCTGGAAAACGGCCCGGCGCCGAAGGCCCGCTTGCCGATGCGTTCACCGGACGCCAACTTTACGTCTACGGCAGCAAGAACGTTAGCGCCGCCGATGAGCTGTATGCGCGCCGCCGCTTCGCCGAGCGCGCCGCCGACTGGACTTCGCTGTCATTCCCCGTCAAAGCCGATTCCGAAGTGACTCCCGCCGATTTCGCCGATTACGACCTCATCCTCATCGGCACGGCCGACACCAATTCCGCGATCGCTCACCTCTCCGCGCAACTGCCGCTCGCCCTCAACCCCGGCGCCGCCGATTACGGCCTGCTCTTTGTTGTCCCCATCGGCCGTCACTACGCCGTGATTGCATCCGGCCTGCCCTGGGGGACCGGCGCCGCCGAAGCCAATCGAGGCGGCGACCCCCTCGCGCCCGGGCCCTACCGCATCCTCAGCACCTTCGGCGACTATATTCTTTTTAAAGGTTCGCTGACGCACGTGGTATTGGAAGGCCGCTTTGATGGAAACTGGAAGATTCCGTCCGATGCCGCCGCGAAGCTGCGCGCCGCCGGCACGGTAACGATTCGCTGAAGGCTACCGCGTCGTAATCTTTACTGGCCAAGCACGTGGCGCACGCACTCATGCGTGCAGCGTTCACANNTGAACGCGATATGTTTCACAGTGCTCTCTCTCCGGTAACAAAATTTTCCACCCTGAAAACAATGGGCTTATTGACCCGAAATTTTGTCGCCTGCCCTATGAACGGCGACGCCAGTCGGCGCGGGGGCTCAGGGGCGATTTCC
>PLDF01000185.1 GCA_003135055.1 Bryobacterales bacterium
GCCAGCAGCAGCGCTAATGTGGCAAACGCGCTCAGCAGAAACATGGTCAATCGCCGCTGCGCCAGCGACTCCGACAGCCGCTGCTCCAGCGTTGCGATCAGTGCCGTT
The DNA here is from genome assembly GCA_003135055.1 of Bryobacterales bacterium. Lineage (GTDB taxonomy): Bacteria > Acidobacteriota > Terriglobia > Bryobacterales > Bryobacteraceae > PALSA-243. The sequence continues at coordinate 109 of PLDF01000185.1, forward strand.
AGTGAGAAAAAGCCCGTATCCAAACGCGTTCCATCGATAGTCGTCCCCACGTGGACCGCTTGCGGGGCCGCTGGTTTGATCGCGGCCACCTCGAACTCCAGCGTTTGCGCTGAGGAAGCCGCGGCGAACAAAAAGGCTCACGAGAAAAGGTCGAGTCGCTGCGCCGGTCATCTGTCGTCCTCCTTCATGTGACCTAATTCTCGGTAGGTCTCTCCACGTGGTCGATCACGAAAACGTCGACCGGGCCCGTGGACGCCTGGAGTTTCAGGCCGAGCCGTTCCTGCAGGGCGGTACGTATGGATGGCCTGTCATTGATGTCCGCGGGTTGGCCGGAAGGACCTACGGGATTCGGGATTCCGGCGAGAGCGTCGTCCATGGCGAACTCCAGATGAAGAGAGAATCTTCCAGTGAATCCGGTCTTATCGATTACTTCCTTGCCAAGGATCAGGGAGAGTTGCTTAACGAACGCCGGCATGGACACGCTGATGCCCTCCATAGTCAATCCCGTGCCGGACTTTACTAAACCGGGGCCACATGGAGGAGCCAGGCGCGGCTGTCCTGGCGCCGGATGCCCTGTCATAACCTCCGAGCAAACGCCTCCGTCCGGCGCGGGCAGTTTGGGGCCACCCTTGACGGTTTGCAAGTCGTAGACTGGGATATCTCTGGTCTCTCGGTGCATCGCAAGCTTGAACCGGTCGGCCAGGAGCGTTTGCAGCATCAGCCACATCCGCTTCTGGTCCGTGCCGACCTCCGGTTTGGCCTCGATATCGTAGCCATCGGTGCTGATCCACGACGGGCCACCCAACACTTGAAAACCCTGGACCGAATACGCCCGCTGGATCAGCATGGCAACGGGGGCATTGCCTGCGACCAGACGGCCGCCTGGGCGATAGCCGACTCCCATGGGAACCGCCATCGAAAGCGTTTCCCTAGAGGGGTCCCGTTTGATGGTCGCGACCGCGAATCGCGGTGGATCGGCCGATTGGGCAAGCCCATAGACCGCGACCGTTAGCAGACCCGCGACGGCGATCACGCCCGGCCCCAGACCCGTGCGGACCACTTGCGGTGGCTGCCCTAGGAGCCTTGCAATGCGGTTGCGGAGAGATCCGCCGTTGGCGGCGATCGCGGCGTGCAGATACGCCGGCCGGTACGATTCCAACTGCGCCAGCGCGCGTGCATACGTGAGCGCGTCGCCGCTGATCGAAACGGCCACATCGTCGCAACACAGTTCGCGCTCGGTGCGAATGTGCCCCGATAACCACCAGACCGCGGGGTGGTAAAACAGCAGGGATTCCGCCACGCTCTGCAAGATGTTCATCAAATAATCGTGCCGCCGGATGTGCGCCAACTCATGGAGGAGCAGCGCCTCCATATGCTCAGCGGGCAGACCGCCGAGCGCGCCTACCGGGACGAGCACCACGGGGCGCAGCCAGCCGACCACCGTCGGCACTTGCACCAGCGCGGAGACGAGCAATCGCACGGGACGAGAGAGACCAATCCGTGTGCCAAGTTCCTGCAGACTCTGCTGCCATTCCGGCGGCGCACGCCGGACCAGCATCGACCGCATACGCGCGGCAACCACCCAGCCTCCGGCCAGCCGAACCCAGAGCACCATCGCACCGGCGAACCAAACCAGGACGACCCATAACAGGAGCGGTTCCGGCTGCACGCCGGACACCGTCGCGCGGACGGAATCGGGCAGAGTGTTGGCAGTGGCGATGCCGGTGGTAGAAGCCGTCGCGGGAGTGCTTCGGATCCGATACATGGCTTCCGGGCTTGCGTCCACCGGCCGCATCAGTTCCCACGTCACGAGCGGAGCGGCCATCATCGCTCCCAGTGCCGCGCAGGCCAACAGGTATCGCGTCTGCGGGCTCGATGTGCGTGCCGCAATCAGCCGCGCGGCAGCGTAGAGAATCGCAATGACTAAGCCCTGCCACAGGAAGTGGAGCAACGTCATACCGAATCGTTCCACCCATGGCTCGGAGGCCAGGATCTGCATCGCATTCATGATTCGCTCTCTTTCTCTCTGGCAAAGGATTCCAGCATGCCGCGGATATCATCCAGTTCTTCGCGTGTAGAAGGCTGCGCCGTCAGGGCGCCCATCACCAGACTTCGGGCAGAACCGCCGAAGGCCCTTTTCAGTAGGTCGCCCGCGATCTGCCGCTGCGTTTGCTCCTTCGGGACGCTAGCCTCGTAGACGTGCGCTCCGAAGCGCTCGCTGCGGGTGAGCAGGCCCTTTTCGGTCATCAACTGGATCGTCTTCTGCGTCGTGGTGTAACGGTTGTCTTTGCCGAGTTCGTCGTGGACTTCCCTAATGGTCGCCACCCCCAACGTCCAGAGAACAGCAAGAATGTCGAGCTCGGCAGCGGTTGGAAGTGCCACTGGCTGTCGGTTGCGGCGGGGAGAAGTCATCTGATCCCAAGATACTACGAAAAAAACCGTAATACAACGGTAATTTCCGTAGTGGCCCGGGTCGTTCGTGAAAAAAGGACACGCGCCCGGCGTACGATCGCATACATTTAGTGCCGGCGATCCGCCCCCACTCTTCGTATGCGCTCACCTGAGGCGGTTTCCTTGGCTTGCCTGTACTCCAGCCACTTCCTCTTCCGGGCAGCCACGATGCGGCCTCACTCAGCATCCTGCGGCTTGGCATCTGTATCTGCGCCGCAACCTTTTTGCGGAGGAAAAACGCGTAATAGTTTCCAGGGTCAGACAACGGGATCCCCAAGCAGGGGTGTGCCCGACTCTTCAGGTAGCGCGCAAAGCCGTCCATTTCCGATCTGGAGAGGTTGGCGCACTTCTTCGGCGTGCCGATCGCGGTCTTCTTTCCTCAAGCTCAGCCGAGATCACGCGCGAATGCCGTTCTCAGCGCGACGGCGGACCTAGATGACGACGATCTCGAAGAAGTAATGCTCTACGCTCCAATTCAGGAAGGCCCAGCACCCAGCCAAGAGAAGACGGTAAGATCCGCCGGGTAGCAGCGGCGGGCCACACCATTAGGATCTGGCCACCTTTCGTGGCACGTTTTGTCACTCTCTGTGGCAAGAATTGTCAACTATTCTGTCACCCTACAGGGCGCGGATGCGAGTGCCACAAAGGAGACAGGCCAGGAGGCCCGTCTTACATACGGAACTCCAGCTTGCCGATCCAGATCCGGTTGTGTGTGCCGACACCGTCTCCGGCGCCCGCCGGATCAGTGACGATGAGTGTCTTCAACTGCGCCGGGTCCAGCTTGCCCTGCCCCTGAAAATCTTCCAGTTTGACGCTCACGTGGAAGACTTCGCGCTTGCCTGGCGGAAAGATCGGCAGCGTGAATCGCGGCCCTTGCGCGGCGCCGGGCCGCTTCATTTCGAGCGCGACCACCAGCGTGGTCTCTTCGTCGGATGCCACGTCGAAATCGAGCCGCGCGGCCTTGGCCAGATCGTAGTTGGCGATGCGCCGCAGCAGCACCGGCAGCGGACTGTCGCGCTGCTCGTAGGATGCTTCGAGCGCCGGTTCGTGCAGCGGGTTGTCCGCCTGAGCCAGCTTCAGATCCATGACGCCGATGGTGATCCACGGCAGGAAGCCGCGGTCGAAGTTATCGATGCGCATGGCGGAATCTTCCTTTGGCGCCGGGCCTCCGAGCAATTCGAAATCGTCGATCCACAGGGTGCGCGACCCGGCCTGCCCGGGGGACGCGGGGAAGAACGATGCCAGGTCGAGGACGCCGACGGCCTGAAGCTGGTCGAGATCGAGTTTGCCATCGGCGTCCTTCGGATCCTGCGGGCCGTCGGCGAGCACGAAATCGGCCGGCGTCAGGTCGATCTGCTGCCAGGCATTGGCCGGCGACCAGAACCAGGATGTGTAGTTGCCGCCGCCGGGCTTGGTCTCACTCAACAGCACGCCCACGGGCGTATCGCGATCCGTCTTCACCCAAAATCGCAAGCGTTGCATGCGAGCCATGGCGGGTGAGGCAGGCATCACGGCCGCGGAGATCTGCCCACGTTTGACTTCGTAAGTGAATGCCAGGGCGGAATTGCCCGAGTGAGTCTGGCCGGGCTGATGCGTGACCTGAATGGAACCACCGGTTCCCATGGCAAACCAGCCGGGGGCGCCGGTTTCGAAATCCTGATGAAACAGAACCTCGGGATTCTGCTGGGCCGAGGCCGGCAGAGCGGCGGCGAAGAGAGCGGCGGAAGCGACCATCAAGCGCATGACAGTTACTCGATGAAGCGCGCCATACGGGTGCGCAAGCGATCCGGATCTTTCTGTTGACACCCCATACTACGAGATTTTGCCATCCGAGGTTCCGTAACTGGCAGCGATTATTTCGCCGTCCATTAGGGCTCTGGGACAGGGTGGCTCGATGAAGCATTGGCGCCCCGGCCCGGCGCCTCTTTTGACATAACCTGCGCCGCCGTGGGAAGCTGTGTGACGTCCCATCCGCCTCCAAGCGCCTGGATCAACTGAACCGCCGCAGTCATCTCGCTCATCCGCAGAGTCGTCTGGGTCTGCTGATCGCTCAACAGAGTATTCTGGGCAGTGATTACGTCGAGGTAGGGATCGAGACCAGTCTGGTACCGCGCCGTGGCGATTTCGACGTAGCGTTGCGCAGCCTGTATCGCCTCATTTTCGCGGACGATCTGCTGTGAGAGCACACGGAGAGTCGCTATGTAATCTTCCACCTGTTGAAACGCCGTCAGCACGGTTTGCCTGTAGGCGGCGACATCGGCATTATAAGTCGCGGTGTACTGAGTTACCGTAGCTTTGCGCAGACCGGCGTCGAAGATCGTCTGGGAGGCCGCAGCCCCGAGCGACCAGAAAAACGCGGGCAAGGAAAACAACTTCGCGATGCTGGACGCCTGAAGGCCGCCGCTTCCCGTCAAGCTCAGCGCCGGGTAGTAAGCCGCCTTCTCAACTCCAATGAGGGCATTCGCCTGCGCCATGGCGCGTTCCGCCGCGGCGATATCCGGACGCCGCTCGAGCAACTGCGAAGGGATGCCGACAGGGATCGCGGGAACCGGCGTACTGAGGTATTTCACGGGCATCGAAAACGTGGAAGCGGCATTACCGATCAGCGTGGCGATCGCATGCTCGTACAAGGCGCGGTTGGCAGCGATGCCGATTCCGGCCGCTTCCGCATCTTTGAGCGTCACCTCCGCCTGGGCCACGGCCACCTGGCTGTCGATGCCAGTCTCAGCCAGAGCGCGCGTAAGTTCGAGCGACTGCCGATCGGCCTCGATGGTGCGGTTATACACATCCTGCAGCGCATCTTGCCCGCGGAGCTGGAAGTAATACTCCGCGAGCGCGGCCTGCTCCGTGAGACGCTCGTTTTCGAGATCCGCGGCGCTCACTTGGGCGGCGTATTGGAACTCGTGGACCGTGTTACGGATGCGGCCCCATAGGTCGGGCTGCCACGATGCATCGACCGGCAGGGAAAAATCGGAGGCGATGCGGGTTGTAGTGGCAGAAGCAGCGGCCGTTGTATTGGCGGTTACCGTCCCCGTGCTTCCGGAGCCTGCCGCGATTATGGGACTCGCTGCGCCGCTATTCGTACTTCCTCGCGTATTGGTGACCGAAGGATTCGCCGTCACCGTGGGATAGTAGCCCGCACGGGCCTCACTCACCTGCGCACGGGCTGCCATGAAGTTCTGGAAGTATTGCGCGATGTTCTGGTTGTCGATGTTCAACCGATCTTCGAGCGCGCTGAGCTCGGGTTCGTTGAACATTTCCCACCATTTCCCCTTGAGCGCCGCATCCTGAGGCTGCGCGGGCTGCCAGGCCCCCGGAAGCGCCGCGCTGTAGGTTGCGGGAGACGACTCCTTGTAAGCCGGCGGTGGCGGAATATTGGGCGGGGTATATTTCGGACCGACATTGCACGAGCTTAGTAGAGAGATGCAGATGGCTGTCACGAATATTTCAGCGTAGCGCAGCAGAGCCGAAGCGCGTTCACACGAGTGTGAACGCTGCACGCATAAGTGCGTGCGCCACGCCATTTCTCTTAGATAGGAAGAAGTCATAATGTTATGCACCGCTGGGGGCTGGTTCAGCCCCATGGCCAACTACGCCGCGCTGCTTTCCCCGCATCCGCAGCCGCAGCCGGTCGAACGACAAATAGACTACCGGCGTTGTGTAGAGCGTGAGCAACTGACTCAAGATCAGCCCCCCGACGATTGTGATGCCGAGGGGCCGGCGGAGCTCATACCCCGTCCCCGTCTCCAGCGCCAGGGGCAGAGCGCCCAATAACGCCGCCATCGTCGTCATCAGGATGGGACGGAAGCGCAACATGCACGCTTCAAAAATCGCTTCGGCTGGGCTCTTTCCCTCCTGGCGCTCCGCCTGAAGAGCGAAATCGATCATCATGATGGCGTTNNCCGATCAGCAGCACAATGCCAATGATGGAGATGATGTTCAGGTCCACTTTAAAGAGCATAAGCGCGAGCATGGCGCCTACGCTCGCCGACGGCAACGTGGAGATGATGGTCAACGGATGAACCAGGCTCTCATACAGAATACCGAGCACGATATAGACCGCCAGCAGCGCCGTCAGAATCAGCACGGGCTCAGTGCCAAGAGATTGCTGGTAGGCTTGCAGCGTGCCGGCAAAAAAGCCGGTCAGCGTGGAAGGCGCGCCGAGTTGCTTCTGCATCCGGCCAATGCTCGCCGTGGCATCGCTCAAAGACACGTTCGGCGCGAGGTTAAAGGACACGGTGACAGACGGGAATAAGCCCGTATGGTTGACGGCCAGCGGCGTTGTGTTGGCCTGGCCCTTGGCAACCGCGAGCAGCGGAATGTTATTGCCGCTGGACGTAAGAAGGTAGATGTCTTTCAATCCTTCCGGGCTTTGCCAATACTGGGGAGCGACTTCCAGCACTACGTAATACTGATTTAACTGGGTGTAAATGACGGACACTTCCGATTGCCCGAATGCGCTGTATAACGCCGAGTCCAGCGACTGTACGGTAAGGCCGAGCTTTGCGGCAGTGACGCGATCATAGGTCATCAGCTCGTCAAGACCGCCATTCTGCTGGTCTGCGCTTACGTCCTGCAGGCCGGGCAGGCGCTTCATCGCAGCCAGTAAGACGGGTCCCCACTTGGAAAGATCCTGCACATTGTCGGCTTGAATGGTGTACTGGTACATCGCATTACTAGACCGGCCGCCGATGCGGAGATCCTGCACGGCCTGGAGAAACGCGGAAGCCACCGGCAGATGGTTCAATTGCGGGCGCAGACGGTTAATGATTTGAGAGGCAGTGCTCTTGCGCCCCGGCCCGAGCGGATCGAGAGCGACGAAGAGGGAGCCGGTATTTGTAGCTCCGTTACCGCCGGTAAACGCGATCACATTGGCGACGGCAGGGTCCTTCTTGATCACGCCGCCGACCTGCTGAATGGCGTCGTCCATAGCCGGGAAGGATGAATCCTGCGGCCCTTGCACCGAACCGGAGATCGCGCCCGTGTCTTCCACCGGAAAAAACCCCTTAGGTATCTTGACGATCACCACCACGTTGAGCGCTATGGTGAGGAAGAGTACGACAAGGGTGGGGATGGGGTGGCGGAGCACCCAATGCAGGGTGCGGCGATACAGCGACAGCACCCAGTCAAAACCCTGTTCGGTGGCCGTAAACAGGCGGCCATGTGTTTCCGCGCGCTGGTTTTTCAGCAGGTAGGCGCACATCATCGGGGTGGTGGTGAGCGACACCATCATGGACACGAGAATGGATGTGGAGAGAGTGACTGCAAACTCGCGGAAGAGACGGCCCACGATTCCGCCCATCAGCAGAAGCGGAATAAAGACGGCAATCAGCGAAATGCTGATAGTGAAGACGGTGAAGCCGATTTCTTCCGCGCCCTTCAGCGCCGCGGCAAAGGGCTTCATGCCGTTTTCCAAATGGCGCGTGATGTTTTCCATTACCACGATGGCATCGTCGACCACAAACCCCGTGGAGATAGTCATGGCCATCAGCGAGAGGTTGTCGAGGGTATATCCGAGCAGATACATCACGGCGAGCGTGCCGATCAGCGAGACCGGCACAGCGACGCCGGGAATAAGCGTGGCGCGGCCGTTGCGCAGGAACACAAAGACCACCACGATGACGAGCCCGATGGAAATGAGCAGCGTCCTTTCGACGTCGCCGACAGAGGCGCGGATGGTTACGGTGCGATCGAGAACGACGGTGGTATCGATGCCGAGCGGAATGGACGCCTGGATGGACGGAAGCTGCGCCCGTATGCGGTCGACGGTGGCAATGATATTGGCGCCGGGCTGGCGAAAGACGATGATGGTGACCGCGCGCTTGCCGTTCAAATAGCCGGCGGCGCGGACGTTTTGCACGGAGTCTGTCACTTGGGCGACGTCGGACAAGCGGATAGCCGCGCCGTTCTTATACCCGACGACGAGCGGCTTGTAGTCGTCTGCGTGCGAAATCTGGTCGTTGTCGAGGATATCCGCGGTCACAATGCCATCGGAGAGTTGGCCTTTGGCCAGGTCGGAGTTCTGCAGGCTCAGCAAAGATTGCAGATTCGCAAGAGTAAGTCCATAGCTGGCCAGTTGCGTAGGATTTGCGTCCACGCGCACAGAGGGCAGCGCGCCGCCTCCGACACTGACCTGCCCTACGCCTTGTATCTGCGATAACTTCTGCTCGATGACGGTAGAGGCTGTGTCATACAATGTAGCGGGGCCGTATTTGCCGGATGTAAGACCGAGGATCATGACCGGCGCATCGGCGGGATTGACCTTGCGATAGGACGGATTGCCCGGCAGATTGGCGGGCAGATAGCTTCGCGCCGCATTGATGGCGGACTCCACATCGCGCGCCGCGCCATCAATGTCGCGGCTAAGGTCGAACTGAATGGTGACAGATGTGCTGCCGAGGGTGCTCGCGGATGTCATTTCCGTCACGCCGGCAATATGACCGAACTGCCGCTCGAGGGGAGTGGCGACGGACGACGCCATAATGTCGGCGCTGCCCCCCGGCAGGCTTGCGCTGACGGAGATAGTCGGAAAGTCGACCTCCGGCAGGGGAGCTACCGGCAGCACCTCGAACGCAACCGCCCCGGCAAGGAAAACCGCCACGGTGAGCAGCGTGGTAGCTACCGGCCGTTTAATGAAGGGTGCGGAGATATTCATGCCGGCCCTGCCTGTTCGGGGCTTTCCGGTTGCGCGGCTTCGTGTTGGGCGCCTGGGGTTTCCGGCTGGTTCGATTTGCGCGCAAAGCGGTGCGACAGATTGTCGAAAAAGATGTAAATGACGGGCGTGGTGAAAAGCGTGAGCGCCTGGCTCAGCACCAGTCCGCCCACCATGGCGATGCCCAGCGGCCGGCGCAACTCAGAACCGAAACCCGTGCCGAGCGCCAGCGGCAGCCCTGCCAGCAGCGCGGCCATGGTGGTCATCATGATGGGGCGGAA
>PLDF01000308.1 GCA_003135055.1 Bryobacterales bacterium
CGGATGACACCGTATTGAAATTGGAGGTGAACCAGACCCACACTGCGGCTAGGTCCGTGGCTCCCAGCGTGTCGGCGTACTGTAGCGCGAACGTCTGCTGCGCTCCCGAACCGCTGTTCGGCCTCACCGATACTGCGCTCACTGCTGCGGCCGTGACAGGCACAGTCCAGGTTCCGTTGTTCTGCCATCCACTGTTGGCGCTCGACCCCAACGCATACATATAGGCGCTCTTCGTCCCGGCGTACGCCGCCGTAAACGTCAACGGCAGGTTTACGGTCAGATTAGTCCCCGACGTTGTGACGCTCACCGCCGCGGCATTTAGCAAGCACTGACTGTTGCTCAGCGTCATTGCCGCCCCAGGCGCCGCGGAGGAATAAGCCGTCCCGGCGTCGTTGAGTAGGAATATCTGGTTTGTGGGCCGGGCGTAGTAGAGCAGGCAGGAATGGGCCGACGACCCCGTGTTGAAATTCGAGGTGAACCAGACCCACACCGTCGCCAAGTCCGTGGTGCCCAGCGAATCGGAGTACTGTAACGCGAAGGTCTGCTGCGCTCCCGACCCGCTGTTCGGCGTCACCGATACCGCGCTCACCGCCGCCACCGTGGCTGGCACCGTCCAGGTTCCCAGCGCCTGCCATCCGCTGTTGGCGCCCGTTCCCGCCGCATACAAGTACGTGCTCTTCGCTCCGGCGTACGCCGCCGTAAACGTCACCGGCAGGTTCACCGTCAGACCATTCCCCGAGGCCGTGAAACTCGCCGCCCCCGCGTTGATCGAGCACTGACTGTTGCTCAGCGTCACTGCCGCCCCTGGCGTCGCAGGCAACCAGACCGTGCCCGCGTCATTGAGCAGGAACAACTGGTTCGTGGCCCTGGCGTAGTAGACCAGGCAGGAATTAGCCGACGACCCCGTGTTGAAATTCGCGGTGAACCAGACCCACACCGTCGTCAGGTCCGTGGCCCCCAGCGTGTCGGCGTACTGTAACGCGAACGTCTGCTGCACTCCCAACCCGCTGCCCGGCGTCACCGATACCGCGCTCGGCACGCCCTGGACGACTGTGCTATCCGCGGCGCTGGCGCTTGCCGACCCACCGCCCGATACGCTCACCGAGTTCACCTGCGGCGAAGTGGCGGTGGCCCCGACATTCACGGTAACCGTGATGGCCGGATAACTGGCGCCTGCATTCAATACGTCGCTCCGGGTGCATGAGTTGCTGGCACAGTTCCATCCCGTGCCCGCGATCGACACCGGTGTCAGCCCCGACGGCACAGTCTCCGTCACTGTCACCAGCCCGGATGTAGCCGCGTTCCCCGTGTTCGATACACTCACGGTATAGGTGGCGGCGGATTGCCCTTGCGTGAAGTTGCCGGAATGCGTCGAGGCGACGACAAGTTGGGGCGCGGGCGGGCCGGGGGCTTTGCGCGAGATGAGGTTGCCGGCTTTATCGTACGTGTAGCTGATCGCGCCAGCGGACCCGTAATTCGCCATCATGAGGCGCCCAGCGCTGTCGTAGGTGTAGGTCACGGCTTGCGCGAAGGCGAGCTGGGCGGCGAAGATTAGTAAGATTAATCGAGTAGGCATGGATAAGCTCAGATTGACTGGCGCACCTTACTGGCTGGAAGATGTGCACGCGTGAAGTTCAAACCATCTTATAAACCGCAATCCGAAATTATCTTCAACCTCCGGAATCGATTGTTGCTCGACATACGGCGTGTTAGTCATTTTCACTTGAGCCGTTATATTGTCGTTATTGTATTGAGTATTAAAATAGCTAAAGTACATCAGAGGATTTGAGCTTGGGGTATTTCCGCCTGACAGCATACTCCCCGCCAGGGATTCTGGGTCTGTTGGAACTCCGCCCGTTGATAACCAAGTTATTCCGAACGTCATGAAGAGTTGTTGCAGTTTACTCATGTTTGAGCCTTGGCTTGGATTCTGCTGTTGCCCCCCCGCTTCAGCAGCCCTTCCGTTACGATCAATATGGGTAACTGGATTCCCGCCCACATACGCAAACGTATTCAGCCCGCCCCCCAGCCCAATCGGGTCGCTCTCCACATACCTTCCCCAATTCGGCACATAGTCCCGGAACCCGTTATGGTTAAGCCCGCTCTCCGCGTCGAAGTACTGCCCCGGCAGTCGAAGATTCTCGACCGTCGCTCCCGTGCTCACGGCGCTCGTCTGCCCAAAAGGCTCGTACGAAGCGCTCCAGACCGCGGTTTGGCTGCTGCCCGTCAGCAGTTGCGGCGTCCCTAAGCGGTCGTCATGCGTGAAATAAAGCTTGCCCGCCGCCGGTGCCAGGGTCGCAACCGGCCTGCCATCGTCGAGGTAGATATAGTCCGCCGAGGCGGGGTTGCCCTGGTTGTTGCTCTCCTCCAGCAGCAAACCGTTCTGACCGTATTGATACAGCGTGGTTGTCGAAATCGCCGGCTGCACCTTGACCAGACGCTGGCCGAAAGCGTCGTAAGTATACTGCGCAAGCTGCTGGGCCGCGGCGCTCACCGTGGCCAGCCGGCCCGCCTGATTGTACGCGAGGTTGGTCACCGGGGACATTCCATCCAACTCAGCCACCGTCGTCGCAGTCGCGGCCCCTCCCGGAATCCCCGTCAGGCGGTTGCCCAGCTTGTCATAGGTGTAAGTGAAGCTGCCATATGCGCCCGCCGCGCTGGTGAGGCGATTCAGTACGTCGTACCCTAACGCCTGGCTCTTACCGGAAGTGACTCCGTCGGCGATAGAGAGAACGTTGCTCGCCAAATCATAGCCGTAGGTGAGGCTCTGCACCGCGTTGCTGCCGGATGCGGCGAGAGTAGTGAGGCGATAATCGAGATCGAAACTCCGCGTCTCAGCTATGCCGTTGCCGTAGGTGAGTGAAGCGGCCGGCCCGAAAGGCTGGTAGCCGATCTTGGATACCACCGCAACCAGCGCTGTCGTGCCCGGCGCCTGGCCGTTGACCGCCGTGCTCCGGCCCATGCTGTCGCGGGTGTAGGCTATTGTCCAGCCCGAAGGGTAAGTAACCGACGCAATCCGGCTGGCGGCATCGTAGCCGTAGGACGTAAGAAGCGTCGCGGCACCGCGTGTCCGGGTCTCACTCGTGATATTGCCGCGTTCGTCATAAGACCGGCTGAGCGTGCCCGCCGCGTCCGTAACCGTGGTCAGCCCTCCGACGCCGAAGCCGTGCCCGGTCTGATCGTAACTGATGGCGACATTCTCCGCCGAATCGGCCGGAAAAGTCGTGGCAAGCGCGCGGTCCAGCGCGTCATAAGTATGGTTGGTCACCGCCCCATTGGCGTCGGTCTTCTGCGTCAAATTTCCTGCGAGGTCGAAGTGGTAGACGGTGGTTCCGGTAACCGGGCTCACCTGCTGGATTAGGTCGCCGAAACCGCTGTAGACGTAGCTTGTCGTATTCCCGTTAGGATCGGTCACGCTGACCGTCCGGTCATGCGCGTCGTACGCTGTCGAGGCGCTGCTGCCCGTTGCGTCCGTCACCTTGACCCGACGATTGAGGGCGTCGAACGCCTGTTGCGTGGCGTGCTGCAGCGGATCGGCTGCGGTTAAAGCATTGCCGTTGGAATCGTAGGTATAGGTAGTTGTCTGACCCACCCCGCCCGTATCGTTCAGTATCCTTCCCAGCGCGTCAAAAACGCCGGAATGCTTGCGCTGCACCGTTCCCGCGGCGTTTGAGACATTGGTTTGCGTGCGGTCGCCAAGGGCGTCGAGCGTGTAGGCCATGCTTTGGCTAAAGAGATCGGAAGTCTTGGTCAGGCGGTGCGCCACGTCGTACGCGCTGGTGAGCGTGGCGCCATCGGGCAGAGTGACCGTGAGCGGATTGCCCGCCGCATCGTAAGCGATCTTAGTGGTTAGAACCCCTTTGGACGTGGTTACGGCGCTGGTCAACCGCCGCAGCCGCGGATCGTAGGCGAGTTGGGTGGTGACGCCGTTGGGGTCGACGATAGTCTCCGGCAGGCCGCCCGGAAGGTGCAGCGTAATTTGAGTGGATTGATTCAGGGCGTTGGTCGTCTTCGTCAGGGCGCCGCTACTATCGTAGGTGAATTTCGTCAACTCGGCGGCATCGGTGCGGGGGCCCTGCGCCGAGGCCATCAGGAAGTTCGACCAGGTGTAGGTCCATGTCCGGCTTACGCCGTTTGTGGAGTAGGGCACGGTAGTGGTCGTCGTGTCAACGGCGGTCTTGGTGAGCAGGTTGCCGCTGGTATCGTATGCGAAATTGACGGTCAGGCCGGGAGTGACAATTTGCGCCGGCAAGTGAAAGTTGGCAAGGTAGGTAGTCGCCGTCGTTCGGGCCTGCGCCGTGCCGGAAGCTTCGGTGACGCTGAGCGGCTGGCCGTGAACGTCGTTCACATAGGTGGTGAGGTTTCCGTTCCAGTCGGTCTGGCTGGCCAGGTAGCCGTTGCTGTCGTAGGCCGATAGACGGGTCGCGGCAGAAGTGGTCGCGGTTGCCAGCCGGTCAATTTCGGTTATCTTCGCCACGCCCTGCAGGGTTGTGAATTTGTAAAGCTCCTGCTCACCCAAGGCATTGGTTACGGTGCGGTTACCCGTGGTGTCGTCATAGGCAACCGCCGTTAGGGTCGCGCCATTACCAAGTTGGCTGGTAAGCCCGCGGCCGAATTGATCGTAGGTCCAGGTGGTGTAGGTGTTACCATCTTCATCGACGATGCCGGTGAGCGCAAACGGCAAGGCTGCGTTCCCGTATGCGTATGCCTGGCTGGTTGTGGGGCTGGTGGAGTAGGTTACCGAGGCGAGCCGGTCCAGAACGCCCGCCGAGGCGCCGCTGGAATTGTAGCCGTATGTGAGGGTCAGGCCGTCCGGCGTCGTCACTGTCTGCAGGAGGCTGTTCGAGTATGTGAAGCTCAGTGCGCGGTTGTACGAATCGGTGACCGAAATAAGCTGGTTGATGCCGTTATATTCGAGCGTCTGTTTGTAACCGTTGCGGGCCTGGATCGAGGTGAGCAATGCCTCGCTGGAATTCGCGCCATTGGCGGTGTAGGTCTCAACCGTGTCGTCTTTATCCGTCAGCATCCAAGTTGAACCGGAGGCCGCCAGTTTGACGTCGACGTCCGTATCGCCGGTCCAGACGCCGCTAATCAAGGTGAAACTCAGCCCTTGGCCGTCAGCGCGCTCAGCAGAGACGGTAGAGGATGATGTGATATTCAAATACCGATCATAGATCGATCGCCAACTCTTGCCCAGCGCAACCGCGAACGTTGCCGCCGCAGGGCGGCTGTTGTAATAGCGCGAGAAGGTGAGATTGTTGGAGCCAGCCGTTTGATAGTCAGCGACCTGTTCGAACACGTTGCCGTTGCCGAGAGTGATCGGCTCGCCGGCGCACTGACAGGGACAACCGTCGCATTGGTTCCCTAGCTGCTTGCTAGCGTCAAGCGGATCGACGACGAGCGTAAGCTGCTGGGTCGCCGTATTTGATGCTGAATCCGTTACTTGAACGGTGAACGTCGCCGGGCCGGGTGACGCTGCGGAGCTGCCGCTGGATGCGAGGACGCCAGCCGATGACACCGTAAAGCCAAGAGGCAAAACGCTGCCTCCAGCCACCGACCACGAATAGCCTGTGCCGCTTCCACCCACGGCAGCGAGCGCCGTGCTGTATAGCTGGCCATCGATTGCATTTGAGAGACTGGTCGTTGTGATTGTGAGGGGCGGTACCAGTTGAACCACCAACGTAAAT
Organism: Bryobacterales bacterium; assembly: GCA_003135055.1. Taxonomy (GTDB): domain Bacteria; phylum Acidobacteriota; class Terriglobia; order Bryobacterales; family Bryobacteraceae; genus PALSA-243. Next base: position 5,688 of record PLDF01000308.1, read on the forward strand.
TGCGCCGAAACTGTGTTGCCCGCGGAATCCGTCACTGCCGCAGTGAACGGATACGATCCTGGAGCCGCGGACGGGGCAACGCCGTTCGTCAAGAACACGCCGTGATTGAGCAGACCTCCTGGCATGAGTGTAAATCCGGTGGGTAGCGAACCTGAAATCAGAGACCATGTATAGCCCGTGCCGCTGCCGCCGGTAGCCGATAGTGTCACGGCGTATGGTTGGAGGTACATCACGGCCGACGCCGCAATTGGCAAGCTTGTGGTCGTGATGGTTAGCGGCCCTGCGAGGACACTCCATAAACCGGGGGTGCCGTCATTGGAACCATAGAGCCAGGGGGACGAATACTGTCCGCTGGTGGTTACGTTCCAATCGGTATCAAAAACATTGGGGAAATAATTAAAAGTGTTGAAAACATAGGTTGCTCTCGGTTCGTTCGCGTTGTAGGCGCTGGGAGTCGCCGCCTGAACATTTATGTACCACTGTGCGATGGCTCCATTTTGAAACGCAAATAGCCAGACAACATAATAGGTCGGCGTTGATGATGGATATGTGTATGATCCGCCGACTCCGCTGCCGCTTATGGTAAACGCAGAAACGATTGGGCAAACAGGCGGCGGAGGCAGCGTTGTTGGGCAGGGGACGGTGCCGGTAAAGCCCGGCGGAAGGCCTGCGAAGGTCACGGACGCCGTGACATTCCCATTTACGATTACAGTCTGGCCGGCGTCGTTATAATAGGGCTGCCCCGTATTGAATGGGTTGCCGGTATAGATATAGGTCTGCGCGCGCGCCCCGCAAAGCACAAGACCAGCCATCACCATCAGGGAACCGATTCGTCGTCCACGCCCGCGCGCCATTATGAGTTATTGTACTATAGCGCCGCCTCGACCGACTGGTACTATTGGCCGAAAACAGTACTAACTAAAGTGCTCGATGAGGGCCCAAATGAGTTCGTGGCTGATAAAGGTTTCATCGGCTTCGAGGCGCGAAAATGCTGGGGCGCGGTGAGAGCCTTAGAGGCCGCAAGAGTGATGAAAGTCTAATCCGCCCCGCGGCTCATAGATCGCCAACTATATAATTGTACAACACTTATAAAAATTACGGTGCCAAATATTACCCCGTGCTATCCTCAAATTGAGAGCTCTTATGTCAACCGCTAAACGAATCGCAGCCAACCGCGCCAACCCTCCAAAATCCCGGCCCATGCACCCCTCCGGGCAAAAGCCACATCTCGCTTCCGTGACTATAGCGCCCAAACATTAGTACCAGTACGCTGCTCTGACGCAGCGAAGGGGCTTTGGCGGACCTTCTATCAAGTAACTTTCAGGTCCCGATCCGCTCGACTTCGCCCCTCACGCCGGAAGATGATCGACCCGCAACCACCGCAGGGCGGCGGCGCGGAGCAGGCAAACTGCACCGAAAGCTAAGAAGAGCCTGCGGGAACGCGCCCCCACTATCGACAGAGGTCCCGGCAAGCCCTACCCTCAAAGTCATGGAAGTACACTTCACCGCCGACCAGGAAGCGCAGCTTTCGCGAATCGCTAGCCGCAGTGGCGCCGACGCCGAACAACTGGTGAAGGATGCCGGTTTGCGACTGGTCGAAGAGGACAGACACTTTCGTGCCGGCGTCCGTCGCGGCGTCGAACAGGCCGACCGTGGTGAACTGATGAGGCATGACGACGTGAAAGCGCGTATCGAGGGGCGTATCGAGGGGCTCTTGCGACCCTGATGGATATCCGATAGACTCCGGAAGCCAGTTCCAGCCTCGAAAATATCAGCCTCCGCATTGCCGAAGATAATCCCGAAGCGGCGCTCAAAACCGTCCGCAACATCTTTCAGCGCAGCAGCTTGTTTCAACCCACCAACTTGTCACCTTTCCCCATCGTGGCCGTATCGGACCCGAGGAAGGGACCTGCGAACGGTTCTTTCTCCCCCGCCATCTATGGCCGTCTAACCGCGTGAGGAATTCCACCATTGAAATCTCGCATATCCGGCAGGTGCGCAGGACAGGAATCGAAGCCCATTCGCGGCCTGCTCGACTGACCGGCCCCAGCGGAGGCGCCCTGCTAACTAGTCTCAATTCCCACGTCGGAAGCTGGGTGACGCGCAGGCCATGGGCCCGCGCCACTGGCTTGCCGCTACTCCCGCCCGCGGACCCCATTCAGAACCCGCATCACTCCCGCTGGATTCCCATCGCGCAGCTCCTCCGGCAATACCGCCGCCGGCGCGTCCTGGTAGCAAACTGCGCGCACAAACCGGTCGATGGCCCTTGCGCCCACCGAGGTGCTTCTTCCATCCGAAGTGGAGGGATACGGCCCGCCGTGCACCATGGCCTGGCAAACCTCCACGCCCGTTGGATAGCCGTTGAATACGATGCGCCCCACGCGCGTTTCGAGCGCCGCGATCAGCTTCGCGCACGCTGCCTCGTCGCCCGGCGCGTGGTGGATGGTCGCCGTGAGATTCCCTTCCATGGTCGCCGCCAGCGCTAAAGCCTGGTCGAGGCTTTCGTATCGCACCAGGATCGATGCCGGGCCGAACATCTCCTCGGAAAGCTCCGGCGTCTTCAGGAACGTCTTCGCATCGGCCTCGAACAGCGCCGGAACCGCCGCATTGCCCGGTTGCTCGCCCGCGGCTACGCTGCGCACGCGCACATCGCCCGCCCGCGCCGCTACCGCCTTGCCGTAGGCGTGCAAGATATTTCTGTTCAACATCGCCGCCGGGGCCGTAGCGCGCAGTTTCTCGCCCAGCGCCGATACAACGCCGTCGCCGCCCTGCCCAACCGGCAGCATCACCACCCCCGGATTCGTGCAGAACTGGCCCACGCCTAACGTGATGGACCCGTGCAGCCCCGCCGCAATCTGCGCGCCGCGCTGCTGCAGCGCGTTCGGCAGTATGAACACCGGGTTCACGCTGCTCATCTCGGCATAAAACGGAATTGGCTCGGCGCGTTTTTGCGCGATCGCAAGCAGCGTCAGACCGCCGCCGCGCGACCCGGTGAAGCCGCCCGCCTTGATGGAGGGATGCGCCACCAGCGCCTGCGCCATGCGATGCCCTTCCGTGAACAGCAATGAGAAGACGCCCTCCGGCATCGCGGTCTGCGCCGCCGCGTCGCGAATCGCCGAGCCGCACATTTCCGCCGTTCCCAAATGCGATGAGTGCGCCTTCACCACCACCGGGCATCCGGCCGCGTATGCCGACGCCGTATCGCCGCCTGCCACGGAGAACGCCAGCGGAAAATTGCTGGCGCAGAAAACCGCCACCGGCCCCAGCGGGCGCAGCATCGAGCGCAGGTCTTGTCTCGGCAGCGGCTTCCGGTCCGGGTCGGCCGTGTCGATGCGCGCGTCCACCCACGAGCCTTCCTCCACAATGCCCGCGAAGAACCGAAGCTGGAAGCACGTGCGGCCCAACTCTCCGCGCACGCGGCCTTCGGGCAGCGCCGATTCCGCCATCACGCGGTGAATCAGCGGATCGCCCAGCCCTTCCAGGTTCGCCGCAATTTGCCGCAAGAACGCCGCACGCCGCGCGCGCTCGAGTCCCCGGTACACCGGAAACGCCGCCGATGCGAGCGCCATGGCGCGCTCCAGATCGGCTTCCGCCGCCGCGTGAAACGCCGGTTCCAGCCGCTCGCCCGTGGCTGCATTTACAGCGTAGAACGTCTTCTGCGAGCCGCCGCTGCGGCCCTGTCCGATGATCGACTTGCCGTTGAGTTCCATACGATTGTTGTGTGCGCCTTTATCGCCCATGCTTGCGGGCAGAGAGGTATGATTACAACTCCGGGAACGATGCTATGAAAACCATTTCACTCGCCATTTTGAGGGGCAGTTTCATCTTCGCACAAGAGAAACGTGCCCCGCTGATCTCTCTGGAAACTTGCCGTAAGGCGTGGATTGCGCGCAGTGGTTTTTTGGGTGTCCATCTCGCGGGAGGATCGAAGCGCGTTCACATGAGTGTGAACGCGGCACGCATGGGCCCAGAGGGCACCCCGTGCGCCACGATTTTTTCGCTTCTGTTCAGCGCCGTAGCCGTAGCGCAACCCGTCTTCACCAACGTCTTCCCGCCCGATGAATACAGTACGCGCCGCGCCCGCGTGATGGAACAGATCGGCGACGCCGTTGCCATCATGCAGGGAACCACCGAGCGTCCGGGCGAGCAGCCTCTGCGCCAGAGCAACCAGTTCTTTTACGTCACCGGCGTGGTGGAACCGCGCGCCATTCTGGCGATCGACGGCAAAACCAAAAAGTCCACGCTCTTCCTGAACCCGCGCAACGAAATGCGCGAAAAGCGCATGTTCGGACCCGGCCTCTATCCCGGCGACGAGGCCGTGAAAGCCACGGGCATTGAGGCCGTGCTGCCGCGCGACGATTTCAAAACTATGCTCGAAGCCTTCGGCCGCGAAAACCGCGTCATCTACACTCCCTTCCGCCCCGAAGTGCTCGGTTCCGCGTCGGCGAGCGACCCCGCCACTCTGGCGCGCAACACCAAAAACGATCCATGGGACGGGCGCATTTCCCGCGAAGAGCAGTTCCGCGCCAGGCTCAAGGAATACGCGCCCAACTCCGAGATTAAGGACCTCGATTCCACCATCGACACGCTGCGCGGCACAAAAGACGCGCGCGAAATCTTGGTCATCCGCGAAGCCACGCGCATCGCCGGCCTGGGCATCATGGAAGCTATGCGCGACGCGCGTCCCGGCATGTACGAATACGAATTGCAGGCCGATTGCGAATTCGTCTTCAAGAAGCTCGGCTCCTACGGCGCCGCTTATTTCGCCCTGATCGCCACCGGCCCGAACACGTTCTACTCGCACTATCACAAGAACACCGCGCAACTGCAGGATGGCGACCTGGTCCAGCTGGATTACGCGCCCGACTACAAGAACTACACCTCCGACACGACGCGCGTTTTCCCCGCCAACGGAAAGTTCACGCCGCGGCAGCGCGAGTTCTACAACATCTATTTGAAGCTCTATCAGGCATTGATGACTTCCATTAAAGTTCACGAGCGTCCGAGCGACATCATCAAGGCCGCGGTGGTGAAAATGGACGCCATCATGGCGTCGTACAAATTCACCGACGACAAGATCAAAGCCGCGGCCATCGCGTTCGTGGAGAATTATCGCAAGAGCCGCGCCAACAGCCTGGGCCACACTGTCGGCATGGAAGTGCACGATGTGCGCAACCCCACGGCCACGCTGGAACCGGGCCAGATCTTCACCATTGAGCCCGCCATGCAGATTGCGGACGAGCATCTGGGAATTCGCCTGGAAGACATGCTGCTCATCACGGATGCGGGCTACGAAAACCTCTCGGCCTTCGTGCCGGTCGAAATCCCCGAGATTGAAAAACTGATGGCGAAGCACCGCGGCTTGAGCGACGCCATGGGCCATTGAGAGCCGGGGATCGGAACTTGACAGATGTGATATTATAAATCATGGCTGCTAGGCTGCGGAAAGCCATTGACGAACAGTTTTATCCGCCGCGGGCCAAGGGAGGGGGAATATTGCGCCGCGAAATCTGGGTGGACGCGCACGGTGGCGTGGTGCGCTACAACCTGGCGTATATCAATCATGTTCTCTATGCGGGCGACAATGGCCGGGTGCTTGGGTACGATTCGGCGCACGGCTGGCATCACCGTCACTATAAGGGTAAAGTGACGCCGGTGCAGTTCGACAGCTTCGAAGAGGTGGAAGCAAGATTTCAAGAAGAGTGGATTAATCTGGTGCGAAAAGTGAAATATGAAAAAAACTGAAATCCGGGTCGAGACCGTGGAAGCATTTTTCGAGCGCGGGCGCAAGTACGCAAAGTTGGCCGATCGCGGCCTGCCAATTCCCGAGAGCCATGTCATCTCGTTCGGCGATATGGAATCGCTGCTGCATGTCCTCACTGCCAAGCGGGTGTCGCTGATCAAGCAGGTAAAGGAAGCGCCCGCGTCCATCAGCGACCTCGCGAGAAAGCTCAAGCGGGACCGCAGCGCGGTAACTCGCGACGTTCAGTTGCTGGAAAGCGTCGGCGTGGTTCATGTCACCGTGAAGCCGCTGCCGGGCCACGGCACGCAGAAGTGGGTTACGCCAGTCGCGCGCGAAATCCGCTTGACCGCCGATCTGTAACCAGAGGTCTTCTGTGCGCTTTTCCAGCCTGATCACCGCGGTCGACGCCCACGCCTGCGGCGAGCCTGGACGCGTCATCACCGGGGGCGTCCTCGATGTCCCCGGCAAAACCATGTTCGAAAAAATGAAGCACTTCGAACGTCATGCCGACCACATCCGCCTACGCATGTTGCGCGAGCCGCGTGGATATCCCGCCTCCAATTGCAACCTCATCCTGCCGCCTACGCACCCAGAAGCCGACGCCGGCTTCGTCATTATGGAGCAGGTGGAATATCCGCCCATGTCCGGCACCAACACGATTTGCGTAGTCACGGTGCTGATCGAAACCGGCATGGTCCCGGTCGCCGAGCCAGTGACGAGACTCAAACTGGAAACCCCCGCCGGGCTGATTGCCGTCGATGCCGAAGTACTCGACGGCAAGGTCAGGAAGGTGACTTTCCGCAACGTGCCGGCTTTTGCGACACACCTCGATGTGTCCATCGAAGTCCGCGGCCTCGGCACAGTCACAGTGGATGTCGCATACGGCGGCATGTTCTACGTCATCGCCGACGCCGCGCCGCTCGGCTTTCGCCTGTCTCCGGACGAAGCGCGCGAGATTGTCCGCGCCGCCGAGATGATCAAGGCCGCCGCGCGCGAGCAGTTGCCGGTAGCGCATCCCGAGAACGCGGAAATCGCCGGAGTCACCATCGCCCAGCTTTCCGGCGAGCCGTCGCGCCCCGAAGCGCACCGCAAAAATACCGTCGTAGTATCCACCGGAACGCTCGATTGGTCGCGTCCCGAATCGTGGACCGGCGTGCTCGACCGCTCGCCTTGCGGCACCGGCACCTGCGCGAAGATGGCCGCGCTGCACGCGAAAGGCAAGCTGCCGCTGCACCAGGATTTCGTGCATGAAGGCATTCTGGGCACTACCTTCACGGGACGGCTTGTCGAAGAGACTCGCGTCGGCCCCTACGCCGCCGTAGTGCCCACGCTATCGGGCCAGGCATGGATCACCGGATTCGCGCAATACGTGGTGGACCCGGAAGATCCGTTCCCCAACGGCTTCACCGTCGGCGATATCTGGTAAGTATAGTAGGACAGACCATCGCCTTTCGTGGTCTGTTTGAATGGGCCTTCGGCCCGCGAAATCCCATGAAGAACTCTGCGAGGCTCGGGGGATTTCCCGATATGCCGGGTGGTTCTTCGACCCTGTTGGGATGGGCGTTCCGCCCGCGAAACTTCATGAAAAACCCGCCGAGGCGAATAAATGACGGTGGCGCCGGAAAAT
>PLDF01000279.1 GCA_003135055.1 Bryobacterales bacterium
TGTGAACGCTGCACGCATGAGTGCGCGCGCCACGCACCATCACAGATTCACCGTCAAGCCCCGGCCTTGTTCCCGCGCTCTGCGGTAAACCAAGTCGGCCGCCGTCAAATCCTCAATCGCCAGCCCCAGCGACTTATACAACGTCACTTCTTCCGCCGAGCGCCGCCCGGGCTTTCGGCCGCAAACCACTTCGCCCAATTCGGCGCGGATGTGTGCCTCGCCGTGTGGAATCACGTCGCCCGATTCCTTCACCGCCGCGGCGCGCGAATCCACGAACAGCGCCGCCCTAGCCACCAGTGCGGGGTCGATTTCGCGCTGCGAGGGGCGGCATGCGCCAATCGCAATCACGTGCGCGCCGTCCGTAACCCAAGCGCTGTCGATAGCGGGCGTCACTGCGCTGGTTGCGATCAGCACCACGTCTGCGCCGCGAACCGCCTCCGCCGCCGATCCAGCCGGCTGCACCGGGCTCGCTGGAGCCGCCGCGAATTCCCGCAAGTGTTCCGGCGTTGGGCTCCACGCGCGAATCTCCCGGAACGGCCGCACCAGCGGCAATGCCTCCAGGTGGCTGCGCGCTTGCACGCCCGAGCCTAGAATCGCCAGTATCGAGGCATCTTCGCGCGCCAGATGGCGCACGGACACAGCCGATGCCGCGGCGGTCCGCAGCTCCGTGATGTAGCGGCCGTCCATCACCGCGGTCAGCTCGCCGGTCTCCGTGTCGAAAAGCGAGATCGCCGCGAGATGCGTGTGCAAGCCCCGCGCGGCGTTTTCCGGGAAGACGGTCACCAGCTTGGCGCCCAGAATTCCGTGCGCGCCATCGTACGCCGGCCGCTCGTATGCCGGCCGCTTGTATGCCGGCCGCTTGTATGCCGGCATCGACGCGAAGAATGAGCGGTCGTGGACTTCGATGGCCGTTCGAACCGGCTGATCCACCTTGCCGGTAGAGAACGCCACCAGCGCCGATTCCATGGCGCCGATGAGCTCCGGCAACGAAAGTACCGCGCGCACGTCCTGCTCGGCCAGCCACAGCGGCACGGCTAATCGAACTCCATCACCGGCGCCGCCTGCTCCGCGCCTACGCGGCCGGCTTGAATCTCCGCGTGAAAGTAGTTCTCGGCGCGCACGGGGCAGCCCGCCAGACGGCGCAGCATGGCGATCTGCCCCACATGCGTCAGCGCGTCGGCAACCGGCGCCTGGAACAGTTTCTCCGCGGGACACGCGAGCGGCTCGCCCGATGCCAGCCGGCGGTCGAATGCTTCCAGCGCCGCGAAGAAGCGCACCATGCCGGCTTCCCATTCGATAGCCGGCGAATCGCGCCATTCGTGATTCCCATCGGCCAAACGCACGGCCCAGTCGAACAGATCGCCCATATGCGCCAGGATTTCACCCGGCGTTCTGGACCCGGGGGCCGCGCAAAAGCCCACGAATTCCGCGGGCGCGCCCCGCATTGCCTTATCGGCGCGATAGGCCAGGGCCGCCACGGTATGCCGCAGCATCGTTATCTCATCGCTCAGCTTGCTCTCATCGCTCATCAGGCCCTCCCAAAATCGATGAAGCCGCGCTCCGGCTCCGTGCCGATCAGCTTGACATGCAGCCGGTCGCCCACGTCCAGCCCCTCTTCGCCGCGCATCACGCGGCCTTCCACCGGCGGGTCCAGCACCCGCACGAACACGCCTTTGGGCGTTGCGCCCGTGACCACGGCGGAAAACGTCTGCCCCACGCGCGGGGCCAGCGCCACCGCCGCCATGCGCTTCAGCATGTTGCGCTGCACCTTGCGCGCGGCGTCTTCCTTCAACGTGCAATTGCTCGCGATGCCGTCCAGCTCTTCATCGGTATAGGGCGCTGGCGCGTGCGCCGCCAGCGCTTTCACCAGCCTCTGCGTCACCAGGTCGGCAAAGCGGCGGTTCGGCGCGGTGGAATGCGTGTAGTCGTGCGCCGCCAATCCGAAATGGCCCTGCGCGTCGCCGCCGGGGCGCGAGCGCACGTATTCGCCGGGCCCCATCAGCTTCAATACGGAAAGTGAAAGGTCCTCGTAGTGTACCGGGTCGGCAGCCTTGCGGCTAACCAGAAATGCGTCGAGCGCCCCCGCGTCGGGTTCGGACGGCAACTTCGCGCCCAAGCGTGCCGCCAGCGCGACGATGCGCGCCCAGCGCTCCGGCGCCTTCACCACGCGGCGGATAGACGATACGCCCGCCGCCTGCAAACTCTGCGCCATGGTCTCATTGGCGGCGATCATGAAATCTTCAATCAGATGCGCGGCCCGGTTTGAGACGCGCGCCGCGATCGCCGTTACATGGCCATCCGTCATCACCGGCTGCGCCTCGATGCGGTCGAAGGTCAATGCGCCCAGCCGGTGCCGCGCCTCGCGCAACCTCTGCGCGGCTTCATCCTGTAGTTTGAGCTGCGCCTGCAACTCGGGCGATGCTGCAACTTTTGCGGGAGCGGCGCCCGAACCTTCCAGCCACGCGCCCACGCCGTTATACGTCAACTGGGCGTGGTTGCGCACCCGCGCCCGGTAAATGGCGGTGGCGCCAAACGACCCGTCGGCCGCCACCACGAATTCGATCACCACTGACGCGCGCTCGCCGCCTTCCGATAGCGACGTCAGATCGGTAGAGAGCCGCTCCGGCAGCATGGGGAATGTGTGTACGCCGGCGTAGACTGTGGTGGTTTCCCGCGCTGCGTACCGGTCGACCGGCGTCCCCTTGGCAACCGCGGAATCGACATCGGCGATCGCCACCAGCACGCGGATCTTGTCGCCCGCGCGCTCGGCCCATTCGATTTGATCGAGGTCGCGCGAATCGTCGTTGTCGATCGAAGACCACAGCAGGCCGGTGAGGTCGCGCAGGCTCGCATCCGGCTGCACGCGGATGCCTTCCGCCTGCCGCTGCGCATCCGCGGGGATATCGGGCGCGAAGCCCTGGTCGATCATTTCCCGCCGCGACGCGGCTACCAGGTCGAAGCTGTCTTGAGGCATGAAATTCGAGGGTAGCAAAACAGCGGCGGCCGGAACGCGGCTACTGAACGCGCGGCCTATGGAAGCGGAGCTCGCAGACGGTGCAGCGGTACGGAATGCACCCAAACAAATGGTAGAGAAGATCGCCTAAGCCCCGCCGCTTGGATTTGTTGATGTAGATGGCGCCGCAGCGCGGACAGATATTTTTTTGCCCCATGCTCAGGTAGATGAAATAGAGGCTACGCAGCACCTGAAACAGAATTCCCAAGCCCAAAAGGCCGAGGGCGAGTTGGTATCGAATCCGCATCCAGGTAGGCTCTGCTAGCCAAGGGTGTTGCCTCCTTAGGCTGGGTACCAGTATAGCCCGTTTTAGGTCACAAATATGTCGCCAACACATGGGAATGTGCGTCGATTTACATACAATCCCTGCGCTTGCATGAGCTTGCGGGCAATTGGAAACTGGGCGCCAACTGCTGCCAAAAGTACTAGAACTTCGGGCCGACTCCCACCGGCTGGATATCGAAGAAGCTTGCAACCTTGCTCTGATCCGGAGGCCTTTCTCAAGAGGTTCAACGATCGCGGCGCATGTTCCGGCGCTCGCCCCTCCGCGTCCCGCCCAGCCGCCCGCCAAGGCGCCTTCTACGATGCTGTGAGAGACTTCAACAGTTGATGGCCAGGCCCGCATGGCAGAGATCGAGCCGCACTCATTATTCCGCTTGACGTTCGGACGGATCTGTCCAAAGAATGGACCTTTGTAAGGTGCGGAGTTCGGGCGGCGAGTACGGAAGTTGGCGCATCGCAAGAAAGTCACCTGCCCATTTGTGGCCGAAAGATAAAGGTAAGGGCGGCCATGGCCGCTTCTCTTCGGCGAAGAATCGCCACCCTCAAGGATCGGAACAAAGAAATCGGCCGCGACCTGCTGCCTAAGATGTGCCAAGATGTGCCGGGACCCGATATCGATTCGCGTGACCCATGAGAGGTGAATCAATATGCCAGGTGAATCAATATGCCAGGTGAACCAATGTCCGCTCTGACGTATCCCGCAAGATTTATGGCCGGCGGCGACGGCCGCATTCTAGTCGAGTTCGTCGATCTCCCACGGGTCGCCACCGATGGCAAAGACGATCGTGAGGCAATGGAAGAAGCCATAGACGCTCTCGGCTCGGATCTCTCAATCCGGTTGTCCCGCAGGGAAGAGATTCCCGCGCCCTCAGCCGCGAAGCGTGGTCAGCGTCTGGCGCCGGTGCCGCTTTGGCTCGCGCCGAAACTGGCGCTCTACCTCGCGATGCGCGGCCAGCAAGTGAACAACTCCGAGTTGGCGCGCCGCCTTGGGGTCCACGAGCGAGTGATCCGCCGTATGCTCGATCCCGAGCATGCGTCGAAGCCGGAAAAAATCCAAGCTGCCCTCGCGGTTCTGGGCAAGCAGATCACCGTAGAAGTCCGGGACGCGGCCTGAAGGCCCGTGGCGAGGCCAACCTGCGTCGCTGCCCTTCTTTGCCAATCCCTCGGCGCGGGCAAAGCGCCGAACAGTTCCTGCCCTCGGCGGGATGGGGGATTCGCCGGAGATCCGCGTATCCATGCAGCCCAAGTTTCCGTTTTGGGAAGTAGACGTCCAAGTGGGCAGCGAAGGTCGTCGCGTGTCTCAGAAAGGGTAAGTTTTGCAATGCCGGCGACGAGCTGAGGGGCCGACATCGAGCGCGGCCGGCGACGTTGGACGAGCTGACGGCCGGCGAGAGAGAAAACTTTCAGATCGAGCATGCTGGCGACGAGATTGGCGACCCGACATCGAGGCGCGGCCGGCAACGTTCCACAAAGGGTAAAACCTGAGACGACCGGCAAACGTGCAAATGCCATTGCCCCCGCGCCGGTTTTCCCGTATCTTGAAAGGCATGGAAGTACATTTCTCGCCCGACGTTGAAACACGGCTCCAGCAAGTGGCCTCTGCCAATGGCAAGGACGCCGAGCAACTGGTGAAAGACACTGTTGCCCGCATGCTCGAAAATCAGAACCGCTTCATCGCAGGAGTGCAAAGAGGCATCGAGCAAGCCGACCGGGGCGAGTTTGTAGAGCACAAAGACGTGGTTGACCGTATCGACAGGCTGTTTCAATCGTGAGGCTCATTCGGTGGACGACCGAAGCCGCCGACCAATTTGAAGCCGCTGTTAAACACATCCAGCAAGACAATCCCATCGCTGGCCGGAGTGTCGCGCAGGTGGTTATCGACCGCATTCAACAACTGGCAACCTTGCCCGGCCTTGGCCGACCCGGTGAGGTAAAAGGAACCCGCGAACTCGTCAGCCCGCCTTACGTTGTCGTGTACCGTTTCACCGAAGAAATTGTCGAAATTCTGCACATCTGGCACGGGGCGCAAGACTGGCGCTGAACATCAGTGTAAGGCCCCCGTGTTTCCCTGCGGCACGAAGCGCAGCAACATTTTTTCGTCTTTTTAACAAGGGCTGAAATCGGGGCGGCCCTTACAATCAAGAGCATGAATATAGAGTTGACGTTTCAGGATTTCGTCAAACTGGCAACGAACGGGAAGCTAGAGAAAAACGGCGCGACGGTTACATTTTGATCGCCCGGTGTTATCTCAAATAACCATTGACCCCAAGGCCAACACCGGCAAGGTGGTGTTTCAGTTGGACGAAGCGGACGATAGGCGCTTTGCGTTCTTTGGCGAGTGTACACACCAGATTCAATCCGCTGTGTTTACAGAAAGCGGTGAGGCGACTGACGAATTTGAGTGTATTGTTTGTCAACGTAGGGTCAAAATTCCGCCCGGCCCCACGCTTGATGAGCTTTAACCGAGAGCTTAGCGGCTCGCTTCGCAGTTCATAAGGTAAACAAACGGCATTGCGGCGGCTCCTATTTCGCATGTCAAACTTACTTCCTGCCCGGCTGCCCGCATATCGTTCCGATAACGTCTCGTCCCTTTTCACCAGAGGAATAGCCCCCGTGTCTCTAAATGGGTAAGTTTTGAGAATACAGGCGGGGCCTGTAAAATCAGGGGCTCCGCCGTCTCAGATTCCAGTCGCATAATGAGAGCACTACGGGCGCGCGTCGCGATGTTTGGGATTGCCGCCGGCCCCGTCGCAGAACTCTGTCTCAAAACTGAGTGAGCCTTTTGCGACGCCACCGCCATGCGGGATTGAATCCACTTAGACGAGAAGTCGCCACGTCAGTGAAGTGCCCTCAGTTTGAGCGGCGGAGGGATTCCCGGCGATAACAGCCCCTTCCACCATCGACCCGGCAATTGGTTCCCCAACGCGTTTTGCATCGTGGAGATCAACCTTATTTCACCGCCAGCGCCGAGGGCCGGCCCCAGCCCCTATTCCACGCGGTAATTCGGCGCTTCCTTGGTAATGATCACGTCGTGAACGTGGCCTTCCCTCAATCCCGCGGGGGATATACGCAGAAAACGCGCTTTCCGCTGCAGCTCGCCGATGTCGCTCGCGCCGCAATATCCCATGCCGGATTTCAAACCGCCCACCAGTTGGTAGACGAAATCGGACAGCGGCCCTTTGGACGCAACCCGCCCTTCAATGCCTTCCGGCACCAGCTTTGCGTTAGGGTCCTGCTCGTAGCGGTTGGCCTGGCCGGCCGACATCGCCCCCAGAGAGCCCATGCCGCGGTAGGTCTTGAACGTGCGGCCCTGATACAGAATGGTCTCGCCGGGGCTTTCGTCGGTGCCCGCCAGCAGGCTGCCGATCATCACCGCGTCGGCGCCGGCTGCGATGGCCTTGGTGATATCGCCGGAGAACTTGATGCCGCCATCGGCAATCAGCGGGATGCCCGCTTCGCGGCTGGCGCGCGAGCACTCGGCAATCGCCGTGATCTGCGGCACGCCCGCGCCGGAAACCACGCGCGTGGTGCAGATAGATCCGGGGCCGATCCCGACCTTGATGCCGTCCACGCCCAGCGACGCAAGCTCCCTGGCGCCTTCGTAGGTGGCCACGTTGCCGGCCGTGAGCTGCACTTGCGGCAGCTTGCACCGGATGTTCTTAATCGCGGCCATCACGCGGCTGGTGTGGCCGTGGGCGGTATCGATGGCGAGCACGTCGACTTTTTTCGCCACCAGCGCCTGCGCGCGCTCCAGGTAGTCGCCGGTGGCGCCGATGGCCGCGCCCACGCGGAGGCGGCCCTGGCTATCCTTGGCGGCCAGCGGGTATTTCAACTTCTTCTGAATGTCCTTGACCGTGATCAGGCCCTTCAGGTTGTACTGGTCGTCCACCACCAGCAGTTTTTCCACGCGGTGCTGGTGCAGAATGGCCTCGGCCTGTTCGAGCGTGGTCCCCACGGGAACCGTGACCAGATTCTCTTTGGTCATCACTTCGGAGATGGGCACGTCGAAGCGGGTTTCAAAGCGCAGATCGCGGTTGGTGAGAATGCCCACCAGCTTTCCGCCCTTGGTGACCGGCACGCCGGAGATGCGGTAGCGGCTCATCAGGGCGCGCGCGGCGGCGATATTCTCTTCCGGACCGATGGTGATCGGGTCGACGATCATGCCGCTCTCACTGCGCTTGACGCGGTCGACTTCTTCGGCCTGCCGCTCGATGGACATGTTGCGATGCACGATGCCGATGCCGCCCTGCTGCGCCAGCGCGATAGCGAGGTGCGATTCGGTGACGGTGTCCATGGCGGCCGAGGCGATCGGAATGTTGAGGGTGATGTCGCGCGTGAAGCTGGTGCGCGTATCGGCTTCGGCAGGCAATACTTCGCTACGGGCCGGCTCGAGCAAAACATCGTCGAACGTCAAGCCCTCAATGAGTACGTCTTGAAGCATAGGGATTTCTAACCATCATAGCGTGGGAACCGTCGCGCCCGTTTTGTGGGGCAGGATGTCCCAGGTTGTCCGGCTCCTAAGCGTTCTCGGGAAGCCGTAGCCGGCAGAGCCTTTTGCAGGGCAGATTGTCAATCTGCGGCGGATTGCGAATCCGCCCGCCGGGCTTCGACGCGCCCCCGTGACTCGGCATTGTCACGAAATAACCGTGCCATTTCAACGTGGCGCGCGAGGACCGAAGCGCGTTCACACGATTGTGAACGCTGCACGCACGAGTGCGTCGCAGGAGTGCGTGCGCCCCGACGCCTTTTCGAATTGCGGCAACGTTATTTCGTGACATGTCACGCTGGCGGGGCGATGCCTGACCATTTTTCGCAACGGCGTGAAGACTGTGGACAACCAGGAGATCTCGGGGATTTCCTTCGGCGCTCAGGATGCCAACGAAGGCGAGCCGGGCCCGTTCTACCTGCAAGGCGATCACACGGGCGGCATGAAGTACCGCAACATTACCGTCTCCGTTCCGAAGTAGGGCGGGCCCATGGCCTGCCTCCGCAATTTGTCACTCAAACAATCAGGCAAGGTCCGGGAAGGTCTGGCAAGGCCCGGGCGCTCGCCGGCCGGATAGGATCGCAAATGAGATACAAAACTTCCAGCGTGTTTCCCTTGCGAAGCAACGGCGAAAAACACCGAATGGTCACGCTCGAATCCATCCGCAACTCAAGCAGTCGGCCAAGCGAATTGTTACCGGCGTCCGCATTGCAACCACCGAAGCGATCCGGCTGTTTCTGAAGCAGGTCGAGTGGCATAAAGGACTTCCGTTCCTTATTGCAGTTTCGGCGCGGCCAGGCCGGCATCTTTAACAGCGGATACTGCCACAGCGCGGGTTCGACCCTTCCGGCTTCCAACCAGGTCCTTGGCCTCGCCTTGTCGGAAAATGGCCTCGGATCGTTTGGGCAGCGCTCAAGTAGTGCCGCTTTTTGGCGGAGGGAGCTTCGGCAGCGCCGGTCAATAACGGAGTTGTTGGACGTCCATCCGTCCGCCGCTCGTCTCAGGGAGAGCGCTTGTGCCAGTGCGGTGCATGCCGAACCGGCGGAATGGAATCGCGGCAGCTCGTTGGCGTGCGGCGCAAAGCGCAACCAGCCGCATGAAGTCTGGCAGGCCGAAATCCCGGCAACGTGCCGGATGATTCCGGCTCAAGCCGCGGAGTTACAGAAGCACCGCCGCCAGGCAGGCAAGCCGTAGGGCAGGCCTCCTGGCCGGCCCGGCTTTGACGCTCATGTTGCACGGGATACCGGTAGCGGGGTCAATTTGAATTCCCTTCGGATCACAGCCCGGCCGGCCGGCAAACGCTTCGGCTATCAGGGAGCGCCTACCCTCGGCCGGACCACGCGTTTTGGGCGTTTATCCGGCCAAGTGGTCGTTCGATGCACGAAAGCGGACTGTTTCCGAGTCACCCGGAGCAAGATGGCCTGGAGTCGAACGCGGCTGAGCGCGGCGCTATTGGCGCGTCATCGAAAGCATCGATCGGATCAAACGTCGCCAGGCGCAGGCGTTCATGGAAGGGAGCGCTCTATCCGTGCGATTTTCTCTGGTGGATTATCGGACCACGTTGGCGCAATGTTCGGACGATCAATTGTCGGTCAGTTTCTCGACGTGATCGATGACGATTTTTTGTGTGGGAACCTTCGCCTTGTCTAAGCGGAGGCCGAGCTGCTTGCGCAGGGCTTCGAAGACCAGGGCGCCAAACGGAGGAGCTGCCGGGAGATCGGCGGCTTCCGGTGAACCGGGCTGCGCGGGCACAACCATCGTCGGGCCGTCGTATCCCCATTTCACGTTGAAATCGTAATGGCCTTTCAAGCCGGTCTGATCGACCACGGTTTGGCCCAGTTCTTGCGACAGATAGAATGCCAAATACTGCATGCTGACGTTCTTGCCCTGGCGCGATCCGCCTGGGCCTGGCTGAATGGGCAGCATCAGACGATCTTCCGGGTCATGATCGGCGAGCTTGGGTCCGCCGCTATCGACTACCAGATTGTAGCCTGCGATCTGCTTGGTTTCGCGGTGCATTTTGATGTGGAACCGCTCCTCCAGAAGGTGTTGCAGCATCAAGTGAAGTTCGTCCGCCGTACAACTGCGGTCCGCCTTCCCCTCCA
Organism: Bryobacterales bacterium; assembly: GCA_003135055.1. Lineage (GTDB taxonomy): Bacteria > Acidobacteriota > Terriglobia > Bryobacterales > Bryobacteraceae > PALSA-243. The sequence goes on from PLDF01000279.1 coordinate 9,887, forward strand.
TGTCGAAGTACTCGGAAGCAAGCCATTCGGGGCCGGAAATCTGGTCCGTGCGAACCTGCAACGCTACATTGAGATAATTCAGCAGCGCCATATTGACGCCACGATAGCCGCTCTCGCCGGGCAAATGGACAATCAAGCCTGGAACTGTCCTATCGACAGCCGGTTTGATAATCGCGACCTCGAACTGCAGGGCCGTATTCGGAGCCGGATCCTGCCCGCAAAGCGGAGAGATCATTGCGGCTGCGGCGAACAAAATCGATCGGTGAAGAGTTTGCATGGCATCGGCCTCCTTTTTCATCGGTGCGACGAAGTCCCGCCCGTCACTTTGTCCGCTCGGGCGCCATCGCGCGGAGTTGCGCGTAACTGTCTTTCGCTGCGCCTTCGACCAGGATGACAGTCGCCTTCCGGACGGGCGCACTGAAAAGCGAATTGCGAAGATGGCTGTCAATAGCGCCGGTATCCCGCGTGATCTTCGCGGCGAGTGTGCAGGCGGAGCCCAAACCAAACATCGAAACGGACCGCATCCGGCGCCTCGTCGTTATCTTAACTTGTCATCTTATAACACTGCTCCGATGGCGGGGTACTCGGAGAATGGCGGCCCGGTTGGCCGGCTTATGCCATTCTCCGAGTGCGCGTGATGCGCCCTGAGCGCGCTCGCGGCCGGTACATTGGTAAACGCTGCGCGACTACGCGTTATCTATCGTCAGGCCCGACCGCTTCCGCTTCTCCTCGATCCTTCGGTGCTGCAACAATGGGCAGCATGGCTTTGATCGTTTTCTTCCGGGGTATCAACGTTGGAGGACACAGGGCTTTTCGTCCGAGCGTGCTCGCCAAAGAATTGGGCATCTACGATGCCGTGAACGTGGGCGCCGCAGGCACGCTTGTCGTTCGCAAACCTGGGTTGCGCGCAAAGTTCCTTGCCGAATTGCGCCGGAAGCTGCCGTTTGAAGCAACCATCGCTTTCTGCGACGGCAGTGATCTGATTCGACTAGAGATGGACAATCCGTTTGGAACTGAGCCACCGCCCGCGGATGTTGTTCAATTTGTAAGCATCCTGTCGGAGGCTGGAAGCCGCAGAGTTTCTCTTCCGATTGCTCTTCCCGAAGGTGGGGAGTGGCTGGTGCGAATCATTGGCTCGAAGAATCGTCTCGTGTACGGGGTGTACCGCCGCCGCATGAGAACGATTGGCTATCTCGGCCAGATCGACAGGCTCTTTGGGGCGCCGGCGACAACGCGCAGTTGGAACACAATACTCGCAGTGCTACGGATTCTGAAATCCCACGAGCCCGGCAAGTAGACCGCCAGATCTGGGAACGTGGATAGGCAATGATAGACGCCGTCGTGCTGAGTTTTCGGGACATCCTGACAGGCGACGGTCCAAAGGAGGCCGTCGCCGATGTCAAAACCGCGTAAGAAAAAACGCCCACCCAGGCGCGTCCTAGCGCTCCCAGACCTCGAACAGTCCAAAAGTGCGCGATCCCGTTTGCCCTTCAACAGCTGAGCGTCAGGCGCATTCCAGAGCCGCTGCGACTGTTCCGGCGTCAGCCAATTCCCGAGTCGGACGCCGACCTTCCTGACTCCCTTGATGCGTCGTATGCCAGCGGTCAGGTCTCGGCTTAGGGGAAGTTAGCAAATAACATGGACACTCTCCCGGACTTTGCTTGCGCGGGCTAGGCAACATCGTGCGGTCCCAGGCCGGATGAACGTGTGCGAAAGGCCGTCAGGGGGCGCCTTTCAGCTCTGAAGCAGACTGCTCTCGCGTGGACCTTATCACCCACGCTATGATACG
>PLDF01000292.1 GCA_003135055.1 Bryobacterales bacterium
CATCACGTTCTGCGGCTTCAGGTCGCGGTGCAGAATGCCCACGCCGTGCGCAGCCTCCAGGGCGAAGCAAATCTGCTGCAGAATGTCGACCGCCTCGTCCGCCGGCAGCTTTCCCCGTTCTTCCAGAATCGAGCGCAGATCGCGTCCCGCAACCAGCTCCATGGTCACGAACCGCATCCCCGAGTCTTCCGCCAGGTCGTACATCCGTACGACGTTCCGGTGCGTCACCTCAGTCGAGAGCCGCAGCTCCTGCTTGAACCGGTCGACGATCGCCGCATTCCGCGCCAGCTCCGGCCGGATCACTTTCAGCGCCACCAGCCGGTCCAGCTCCCGGTCCTGCGCCTTATAGACGGAGCCCATTCCGCCCGTGCCCAGCACGCTGAGAACCTCGTATCGCGCCGCAAGAACCGTCCCCGGTTCCAGCTCCGATTCGCTCCCGCTGCCTGCTGCCTGGGTTCGGCTGTCAGTTTGGCTGCCAGCCCGGCTCGCAGAAACCGACGGCGTCTCCGTCAACACCGTGGGGGCATCCGAGCGTGACGGGGGAACCAGCGTCTCCTCCGGACGCAGATTCTCGCTGGAACTGCTCACGCCGACGGCGGTTCCAAATTGCGTTGGCATTTCACTTGCCGGTTGTTTGGGGCTCTCTGCCATGCCAGTACATCCTGAGAAAGCCAAACCGTGTGCGCAAATGCGCTGGATAGGGATTGAGCTGGGGAGCCCCGGAGGCTTTGTGCACAAGGATATAACGTCCCATTCGCGCTGTCCCTGACAATTTTGTCATCGACCATTGGAGGAGATTCGGCGGGGTTTTCCACCGTTTTGATTCATCAACCGAAAGTACAGTTGCGATGCCGCATTTTGAGTAGTATGTTTGCAGAAACTGCTGGTAGGCAGAGGGCGTTGGGCGACTTTGTATCGGTTTTCCCGGCAAAAGTCTCCCGAACGCTCCACAGGCAGTTCATCTGAGGAATCGCTCTTTCCGGGGTGCGTTCCTGAACTTGAAACGATTCCGTCGGTCTGGCTACCACTCCCGTAGTGTCGCCAAAAAACGATCCTCTATAGCCTCATGTCCGAAGCCGAAATGAACGGTTGCCTGACCGGGTATTATCGCTGCCCGGAAAAATATGTGCGCTTGGCCCTGCGCCAGCGCCGTCCCGTCGCTATCGGGTATTTTCTCTTCGGCGAAGACACGACCTGCTGNNCAAGCCGGCTCACGCGCCCGATGAGCCCCTTCAGGACATCAGCGGCGAGGTGGAAACCGAGAACGGCACCGTCTACCTGCCCTTCGATCCGGGCGAGGTTATCGCCAATCTTCAGCGCGAAATCTATGTGGAGGATTGGCGCTCCGGCTCCTCCTCGGCCATCGCCAGGCTGTATTACTTCCTGCGCCCGCTTCTGCCTGTGGCCCTGCGCAAACACCTGCAGAAATTCCACCTGAGAAACTGGGCCAAACATCCCTTCCCACGCTGGCCGGTCGACTGTTCCGTCGATAATCTGCTGGAGAAGCTGCTGCTGCTCTCGCTCCGGGAATCGGGCGCGCGTCGCATTCCCTTCATTTGGTTCTGGCCCGAGGGGAAATCCGCCTGCGCCCTCATGACCCACGACATCGAGACCAGGACCGGAAGAGATTTCTGCTCCACCCTCATGGATATCGACGATTCCTATGGGATCAAAGCTTCCATGCAGGTCATTCCCGAGGAGCGCTACAGCGTCACTCCCGAATTTCTTCACTCCCTGCGCTCCCGTGGTTTCGAAGTCGTCGTCCACGACCTCAACCACGACGGCCACCTCTACGAAAATCGCGAGCAGTTCCTCGAGCGCGCCGAAAAAATCAACGCCTACGGCCGCCAGTACGGCGCTGAAGGCTTCCGCGCCGCCGTCCTTTATCGCAAACAGGTCTGATACGACGCCCTCAAGTGCTCCTTCGACATGTCCGTCACCAACGTCGCCCCCCTCGATCCACAGCACGGCGGCTGTTGCACCGTCATGCCCTATTTCATCGGCGATATTGTCGAGATCCCGGTAACGACCATCCAGGACTACACACTATTCCACATCCTGAACGACTACTCCATCGACATATGGAAACGTCAAACCTCCATCATCGTTGCAAAGCATGGCTTGATGAGCTTCATCATTCATCCCGATTACGTCATGGACGATCGCCAGCGCGCCGTCTTCGAAGCGCTCCTCGACCACCTGGTCCAGCTGCGCCGCGACCAGAATGTCTGGATCACCACTCCCGGCGAAGTCAACCGCTGGTGGCGCCAGCGTGCCCAACTCCAGCTCGTCGAGAAAAACGGCGACTGGCAGATCGAAGGACCCGGCAGCGACCGCGCCTGCCTCGCCTGGGCCAGCGAAGTCGACGGCCGGCTTTCTCTTTCCCTTGATCCCCCATCGGTCACCACAACTCACGCACCAGTGGAAACTCAATCACCCGAAACTGGTATGTTTCCCTCCGCTGGCGCCCAATAATCTGGTGTCCGGCACTGCACGATTCTCGAGCAAGACTCGTAGCTCTTGAACAGAAATTCATACACAAGATGCACCCCGGCAGTTTTTTTCAGCGCTCGATCCTGATATTGAGAAAATCGGATTCGTTCCGATGCGGCCACTCCCCCAAAACCATTCGTCTGGCCACGAAAAAACATGGAGAGGTTGTGAACGGTAACTCAGTTGATTGTGATGTCTCTATCGTCGGTGCGGGCCCCTACGGCCTCTCTGCTGCCGCACACCTGCACGCCCTCGGCGTCGATACCCGCGTCTTCGGTGAGCCCATGCAGTTCTGGAACACCGGCATGCCCCCGGGCATGCTGCTCCGCTCGCCCCGCCCAGCCTCCACCATCTCCGATCCCGGCGATAAGTTCAC
>PLDF01000254.1 GCA_003135055.1 Bryobacterales bacterium
GCCCCGCCGCGCTTGTCGCCGCCGCGGAATGTCGCCGCCGACGCCCAGGCCGTCGTAACCAGTTGGGAGATGGAAAGTCCGGATGCAAGGATCTTGGTCTTCAGAGCGGCAATATCCCGCTCCCCGATCAATTCATGATCCACGGCGGGAACGGGGTCCTGCCACAGCAACGGCTCCGCGGGAACCAGCGGGCCAAGGTACCGCGAAAGAGGCCCCATGTCGCGGTGCGTCAGCTTGAACCAAGCCTTGGCGAACGCGTCTGCGAATGCCTCCGGGTTCTCGTGGAAGCGCTTCGAAATCGTGGCGTAGCTCGGGTCCACCTTCAGTGCGAGGTCCGTCGTGAACATCATCGGGGGGTGCTTCTTCGACGGATCGTGGGCATCCGGCACGGCGCCCGCCGCAGTGCCCCCAGAAGATGCGTCCTTGGGCTTCCATTGGTGAGCGCCGGCGGGGCTCTTCGTGAGTTCCCATTCATAGCCGAACAGGTTGTCGAAGTAGTTGTTGTCCCACTTCACCGGGTTGGTGGTCCACGCGCCCTCCAACCCGCTGGAGATCGCGTGGGCGCCTTTGCCGCTGCCAAAGGTGTTCTTCCAGCCGAAGCCTTGCTCTTCGATGCCGGCGCCCTCGGGTTCGAAACCGACATACTTGCCCGGCTCGGCAGCGCCATGGGCTTTGCCGAACGTGTGTCCGCCGGCAATGAGGGCCACCGTCTCCTCGTCATTCATCGCCATGCGGCCGAACGTCTCGCGGATATCCCGTGCCGCGGCGTCCGGATCCGGCTTTCCATTGGGCCCTTCCGGATTCACGTAAATCAGGCCCATCTGAACAGCGGCTAGAGGATTCTCAAGCTGACGATCGCCGCTGTAGCGCTCGTCAGCCAGCCACTTGCCCTCAGGCCCCCAGTAAATGTCCTCCAGGGGCTCCCAGACGTCCTCGCGCCCGCCGCCGAAACCGAAGGTCTTGAACCCCATCGACTCCAATGCGACGTTACCGGCGAGAATCATCAGGTCGGCCCAGGAGATTTTCCGGCCATACTTCTGCTTGATCGGCCAGAGCAACCGGCGCGCCTTATCCAGGCTCACGTTGTCCGGCCAGCTGTTGAGCGGCGCAAATCGCTGCGCTCCGGAACCCGCGCCGCCTCGACCATCGGCGATACGGTACGAGCCTGCGCTATGCCACGCCATACGGATGAAGAACGGCCCATAGTGGCCGTAGTCCGCGGGCCACCAGTCCTGCGATGCCGTCATCGAGGCATGGAGGTCCTTGATCACGGCATCCAGGTCGAGGCTCTTGAATTCTTCGGCATAATTGAACTCCTTGTCCATAGGATCGGATAGGGAGGAGTGCTGGTGCAGGATCTTCAGGTTCAGCTGGTTCGGCCACCAGGCCGCATTCGTCGTGGCCCCGGCCGCCGTGGGTCTGCGAATGCCGCCCGAGAACGGGCACTTGGGTTCGCCTGGCATGTCTTGCTCCGGAATATGGGGGACAGGCGCCCCCACTGTGGTTTCGAGTGTTTTTTCCATATGTCTGCTCTTCCTTCGAATTAGTCGAGAAACTGTGACGAACTACGAACCCATCCGTGCTTTCCACACGCCTGCGACAGTTAACCGGAAGCGCGGCGCGGAGCGCACTTCGTGCAGAGCCCCCGGAAAATGAGTTCGCATTCGCGAACAATCCGCTTACCGAGGGAGCGCGCGGCAGGCTTGGGCACGTCGTACCACTCAATGTCCTCAACATTGCCGCAGCGGTCGCAGATGAAGTGGTGATGCTGCGCGCCTGTCGCATCGAATCGCGCGGCACGGCCCTCAACGGCCACTTCACGCACCAAACCCGCCTGCACCAAGTCCCGCAGATTGTTATAAGTCGTGGCCCTTGAAGAGCGCGGATCCACGCGATTCACGGCTTCGAAGATTTCCGCGGCCGTGGGATGCCTGTTGTGTTCCATCAAGCATGCCATCACGGCGTAGCGCTGCGGCGTGCATCGCAACCCTCTTCCTTCCAGGGACCGCTTAATCGCCTCGGCGTCCATGAAGAACTTAGATTATATCTAATGTGATATTTTGTCAAGAGTTATGCTGTTGCGAGTAGAAGACCGGCGGATGCCGTTTGAGTATCCTCATCGAGCGGCCGCCCTGTTACTCTTCCTACGTCGAACGGTCCCGACGTTGCGCTGGCGGGGTTTTGAGACGACAGGGCTGTGGGCCCCAGATTGGTGTGGAATCGCGAGGCGCGATTTCCCTGAATAACAGCACGGTAGGAACGACTACCCGCCGCATCGCGCAATTGTGTCCGCATCGCCGGCCACTCGGAGAATGGTCGCCTTTCTAGTTGTCGTTCGGCCATTACTCCCGTGAAATCGCGATCTGGTCCATGACGGTGCTGCCGACCCCGGCGCTTCGAGATCTCCCCGAACGTTTCCGGATATTGGCGAAGTTCCAGTCAACGAGGCGCCGCCCGGAACCACACGCCTCCGCGAAGCCGGCTACCTGGAAGGGTGAATTGCCGGACGATAGCTCTTGTATACTTGCAAGACAATGCCCGGCATTCCACCAGGCAGCAAGCTCTCCCACTTCGAGATACTCGAAAAGCTGGGCGAGGGCGGCATGGGCGTCGTTTACAAGGCTCGGGATCTGCGCCTAGACCGTCTGGTCGCCATTAAAGTGCTTCCGGAGCAAGCCGGCGCAAACGCGGACCGCCAGGCGCGCTTCGAGCAGGAGGCCAAAGCCGCTTCCGCGCTCAATCACCCCAACATTATTACGGTCCACGAGATTGATCGGGCGGGCGACGCGATGTTTATCGCCATGGAGTTTGTCGATGGGAAGACGCTCGACGAGGCGATTTCGCGAAAAGGGATGCGGGTGAGCGAAGCGCTCACATACGTCGTCCAGATCACGGATGCTTTGGCCGCGGCGCATGGGATCGGGATTGTCCATCGCGACCTCAAGCCGGCCAATATCATGATCACTAGTAAGGGTCTGGTCAAGGTGGTGGATTTCGGCCTGGCGAAGCTGACCCAGTCCGCGAAAGTGCAGGCAGCCGCAAGGGACGCCACCGTCACCATGCAATCCGATCCGGGAGCGATCGTGGGCACAGCTGCCTACATGTCGCCGGAGCAGGCGCAGG
>PLDF01000298.1 GCA_003135055.1 Bryobacterales bacterium
GAGCCAAATTCCGGTTTTTTGGCGGCTTTGGAATAATTCACAGCTCCTGAGGGCGCGGGATTTCGCCGACGGAGCGAGGAAATCCCGAAAGCGTTTAAGCGCCACTGGCGCGGTGGGCGGCTATGGGCGGCGCGCGACGAAGCCAGCCCGAATATCGGACGCGCCCCCGCCGATTCGAGACGCTGGCAATAGACTATGCCACGGCTATTCAGCATCGTCGATTATCCGGCAGCCGGATCATTGCGCAGACGGTAAGACGTATTGAAGGCGGGAGCGAACCGAGAGTCCGGGACGGGAGACTTCGACGCGCAACCGGTGGGTGGGGCCGCCGCCCGTTTCGGGACGGAAGGCGAGAACGTAATGGCTGCGAAGATCGCGCTGGATGCGATCGAAGGCGGCAGTGTAATCACCGTTCGGGGGCGCAAGTTCGGCGCCGCCGGTTTCCGCGGCCAGGCGCGAGAGCCCGTCTCCGGCGGATTGGGAGACCGGGTCGGGATAGCGGATGGCATAGACCAGGGCTCCGGCGCGGTGGACCTCTTCGAGTGCCTCATCGAGGTGGTGAATGCTGCCGGTGTCATTGCCGTCGGAGAGGATGAGCAGGGCCTTTGTGCCGGTAAAAGAGCTCAGCTTGAGATGCGCGGTGGCGTAAACCGCATTCCATAGCGCCGTGCCGCCGCAAAGGTGGCGGCCGCTGGGCGTCGAGCACGGCGCGCCCAGTGGTTCGCCGCCGCGGGCGGTAAGAATCTGGCTGGGACCGGAGGGCCGGCCGATGAATTCCGATTGCAGCACGACGTCTTCGTTAACGGTGACGATAAAGGCGCGGTCGCCGGGGCGGAGCAGTCGGGTGAGGAAGGCGTCCACGGTGGTCCGGTGCTCGCGCAGGAACGCGCGCTGGCTCGCGCTGATATCGACGACAATGCCGATCGCCAGGGGCAGTTCGTCTTCAAGCAAGATGTGGCGAATTTCACGGGGAACGCCGTTGTCGTAGAGGCGAAACTCGTTGGCTTCGAGATCGCGTACGGGGATGCCGTGGGCATCGGTGACGAGGACAGGGACGGTGACGAGGGTGGCGTCGGCGTGGAAGACCGGCCGGTCTTGAGCAAGCAGGCCGGGCGCAACGAGGAGCCCTACCAGGCAGAGGGGCCGCATAGCGAGGTCGAATACCTCAGCGCATGTGCCGCCACCATCCCAAAAATCCATCCAGTACCGATTGTAGTTTGTCCCAGGTGCGCGACTGCTAAATCATCCATGCCGGCAAAGCCCTCGACGAAGGCTGCGCGCTTTTTTTCACAATGGCCCGGCCGGTGCACCCCGGAATGTGTATCTTTGGCGGGAGGCGTGGATGACGGTCGGAAAAATGAAACTCGCATGGAAGTATCGCAGGCCGCTTTGGAGATATCGGAAGCTGTTGGCGCATCGCCGGGAGATCGCCGGCGCAGCCATCGCCGGCGCGGCGATACTGGCAGGCGTGATGCTTAAGCTCGCAGCCGCGAAACGGGCTCCGGCAGCATACTAACTCCCCAGCAGGTTCCTCGCGAACCGTCGCCCAGCAGAGGCGCGAACGATCGCCTTACTCAGGCGATTACGTCGATCTTAAACTGGTGCGTGGTGGAGTGGAGTATCATCTGAAAATGCGCAACGCGCGACGAGTTTGGTCCGCTTCACGCAAGTCAAAACTGGGAGGACGCTATGTCGACCAGATACAATGACGGATCGCATTTCGAGAACCACCAGCGCGCCACCGAACTGGAAGACGGCGCCGCCCACGCGCATCGGGTGGGCGAACAGGATGGAAAACAGGAACATCTCACGGGAAACGAGCATACCCGGCAAACGCTTGAGCATGCGCAGCAGGACCAGCTGCAAAGTCATGAAGCAACGGTGGGGCACGGCATCGCCGCTTTCGGGCATAGGGAAATCGCTGCCCTGGCGCATAAACTCTGGCAAGCTCGCGGCTGTCCGGAAGGGTCGCCCGAGGAAGATTGGTTCGAGGCTGTAAAGGAACTGCGGTCCCACGCTACGCGGACATCGCCCTGATTGATCTCAGTCCCGATCGATCCCAATTCAGATATTGGCCGGACACGATTCTCTCGGCGGGTGTCGCGCCGCGGGTGCCGATGTACCACAGACCTCCCGGTCTGTCGCCTTCTCCCGGCAGGTGATTCATATTGCCAATCTCACCTTAACAACCGGTAGACGATGAAGATATTCCGCCCATATCCATCCGCAATCGTTTTTACCACTTCCTGCCGGTAACCAAGTTTCTCCGCGGCCTCGACCAGTTTCTCGTTGACGCCGGCGAATTGCTCGGCCTCCTTGGTGTGACCCACGAATACGCTGCTTGGGTCGCTCAATGCCCACTTGAGATCGTTCTGGTCTTTCTCCGCGCCGATGCCATTCCGCACTGGCGGCCGGTTCCGGTCGAGCAGAGTAATGGAGTCGGAAATCCCCCAATCGGTGCAGAACACAAATGCGGCGCCGGTGTGTTGCAACTGCTCAGCCAGCGGAAATACCGCCGCACTCCAGACCGGCATGCCGCCATTGCGCACTATCTTCGCGTAGTATTCGTTGGTTACCAGCAGACAGGATGCCGCGGTGAGCGCGACCACCGCTGCCACTGCCGGCGCGCCGAACCTGCCCATCCGCCGGGAAACGCCCGCGAACGAAACAGCGATCACCGCCTGCGGCCACGGCCACAAAAGGATGGTGTGATGCGAGCTGCCGCCGGTCTGCGGGTTGAGCGCCATCTGAATCCACGCGATGGCCATCGCGATCAGGAAGAACGCCACGGTTCGAGCCGCGGTCCAGCCGCCTAGAGGCGCCAGCAGCACAGCCGCGAAAAAGGCATAGAGCATCCAGCCCGACGACTGGTTTCCGTCGAAATCCGCCAAAGCGGCGGAGGCTTTTTCGATGGGACCGGCCGGCTGCTTCGGAATGGGCGTATTCCGATCCTCGGCGGTCAAATAGCCCAGCAGGATTCCGCCGCGCGCGGTCTCCACCAGAATGTGTGTCTTGTGCGCCAGATCGCGCGTGTCCCACGCGGTGTTCTCCCGGAGTGTAGCCAAGCTGGTATGCACATTGTAAACGATCAGCGGCAATGCCCCCAGCGCCAGCGCGGCCGCGGAAATGAGGACTCGCCGAAACCCGGTCACAGCCCATATTTGGCGCGGAAAAATCAGGATTACAGCCACTCCCAGACCACTTAACATCCACATTGCCAAGGCTTTATCCCACAACGCCAGACCCAGCAGGAAGAACCCCGCTGCCAGCGAAAAGCTTGACATGGTCTGGTAGAATCTCATTAGTAATAAAACGCCTCCCACAATCAGCAAATGCTGGAGCGCCACCGGTCCCCAGTCGAAGCAGGTTGTGAGCAAATAAAGCGAATCCGCCGCCAGCAGGCAGCACCCTATACAGGCTGCGCGCGGGCTGGCAATCCGCCGCAGCAGCAGGAAAAACAGCCAAACGCTCACCGCTCCCATCAAGAGGGCCGGTTCGCGCACGGCGTAGGCCCCGGTTCCGAAAAGGCGGAAAATCGGCTGGTATAGCAGCGTCTTGACGCCTCCCAGGTAGCTCATCAGCATCAAGGAAATCTGGGAATGGCCGATAGTAATGGAATACAACGCGTCTTGCGGCTCAAAAACCGGAACGGCAAAGAGCGCCTCGTCGGTTTGGATGCCCAGGCGGCCGACAAATGGTTGGCCGGCGAGGAAGAAAAAAATACTTGCGAACAACCCGATCCCGTTCCACCGTCTAACCGTAGGTGTTGGTATGCACCGATTAAGTTGGCCGTCCAAGAATCCGATGGTATCATCTGCCGGGAAGGGAACGGATCGCCCTGTCATGGCGCGGAAATCGCGGAATGAGGCGGCACAGCGTTTTGGCACGAGGATTGCTATTGAACAGCCCGTGAAGGAAGCCGGACAACAGGTAAAGAATCGTAAATAGCTCGAATGGGGCAACCCGGTACCTGCAACCTTTAGCGAAAAATGTCGTCTATAGGGTTGCGGTAAATAGAACAAGTTAAAAAATTACCGGCTCAAGAGGAGATGGACCAATGAATCAAACCGAACTCAACAAATACAGAGCGGTGCTCGACGCCAAGCAGACGGAACTATCCGCCGGACTGCGCAACCGGGAAGACATCGCCATCGAAAAGACCCCGGACGCCTTGGATGAAGTGCAGCTCGCAGGAGAGCGGGAACTGGCCATCCGAAATCTCGACCGGGAATCGAACCTGTTGCGCAACGTGAAGGGCGCACTGGGGCGGATCGCCGACGGCGGCTACGGGGTGTGCCTCCATTGCGAGGAAGACATCAAGCCGAAGCGTCTCGAAGCGGTGCCGTGGACGAAGTATTGCATTCGCTGTCAGGAAGCCTCCGACCGCCACGAATTCGTGGTCGATACCGGAGAGGGCATGGACGAGCTGCTGCTCAACGCGGCCTAAGAATCTTCGAAGGGCGAAGGGCGCGGGGGAAGTCCCGCGCCCTTTGTGTATCCAAACGATGGAATTCTTTCGCCGCCCTGGTCGCCGCCCTAGTCTTAGTCGCGCGGGGCCAAGCCCTGCGCGCGTGGGAATTCTCGCGGGCGCCTTCAACCCTCAGTGGGGTGGGCCCATGGCCTGCCCCGCCCCGCCGCGGCGCGTGGGCATTCTTGCGGGTGCGTTCAACCCGGTAACCGTGGCGCATCTGGCTCTCGCCCGTGCGGCGCTTTCACAGTCTGGGTCGCAGGTCGCCTCACACGTCGGCGAAGTGGTTTTCGTTCTGCCGAAGATCTTCCCGCACAAGCCATATCATGGCGCTCCGTTCGCGGAGCGGGTGGAGATGTTACATGCCGCCGTCGCGGATGAGCCGGCATTTTCGATTGCAGCGGCGGATGGCGGTTTGTTCGTCGAAATCGCGGCGGAGTGCCGCCAGGCGTACGGCGAAGACGTCCGGCTGACATTCCTATGCGGCCGCGACGCCGCCGAGCGCATCCTCAACTGGGATTATGGCGACCCGGAAGCCGTGAATAAAATGCTCCGCCAGTTCGATCTGCTGGTGGCAGCGCGCCGCGGCGAGCTCGAAATAGTGGCGAATGCTCGTCACAATGTCAGGATGTTGGCACTTGATGGCGACTTCGATCATGTTTCATCCACCGAGGTACGGGAGCGGATTGCGCAGGGTTTGCCGTGGGAGCATCTGGCGCCGGAGGGTGCGCGGGAGCTGGTGAGGCGGGCGTACGGGTAACGCGGTTTTCTACGCCAGAGTCGCGAGGACCGCTTCGAAGAGCTTCTGACAATTGGGAGCGGCTTTTCGCACCAATCCGGGTTTGATGGCAGCCAGCAGCTTCGGCCCGTGCTCGGTCTTGCGGTCGTAATAGTTGCCTTTTTGAGTATCCTTCGTCGCCGCTTTTAGTCCGTCTTCGAGATCCTTCTTGAGGATTTCCTCGACGTTCGGATTTCTCTTCAAGGCGTTCTCTTTGAAGCCGGCGCCATAGAACTTCCCCAGAGCGTTCTTATCGGCATGTAACCAAGCCTCCATCATTTGGACCATCCAAAAAATCGAGTCAGCGTGAGACTCATCCCAAGCCTGCGTCCGGCAGAGTGAAACGGAGAGCTTGGCGTCTGCTGGACCCTCGCTATCCCGAAGAAGAATATTCCAGGTAGCCGGGTTCGTTCGGATCGCCGTACCGAAATCACGGCAGGCCCCTTCGCCCGAACCCCCAGCGACCAGCCGAAAGCGGCAACGTCGCTTTGTTGCCTGCCGCCGGAGCTCGGAAAAGAAGACGCCGAATCCTGGCCTCAGAAGATCGTCGCCTTCGAAGTATATGCAGATCTCCGTGTACATCTACCATCGCCCTCCGCCAATTTCGCCCTTGCGCCACAACTGACCGAGAGTGTAATGCTCCAGCCAAGCCTTAAGGCGTTCTTTGGAAAGACGCTCCATTTGCGTCCCGTTGTCAAAATCGCGCTCACACACGAGAACCGACTCGGGGCGGTCGGAGAGTGCATCGACTAAGGCCTCGGAATGCGTAGTCACGATCAACTGCATGGATTCGGAAGCCTCGATCAACGCCTCGGCAACCAGTTGGACGGCATCCGGGTGCAACCCCACCTCCGGCTCTTCGATGCACATCAGAGGCGGCGGCTTAGGATGAAACAGGGCCGCCAGCAACGAGAGAAATTTCAGCGTTCCGTCGGACATCCGGATAGCCGAGAGCATCTCCTTCAAACCTGCCTCACGCAGGTATGTGCGCGCAAGACCCTCGCCGACGTTGATCTTCACGTCTTCGAAGCGCTCGCAAAAGCGGCGAAGGTAATCTCTAATGCGGTCATGCACGCCGAGGAAATCCAATTCATGAAGAACCAGCGCTAGATTGTCGCTACCGTCAGCCAGTGCCTCTTTGGGCGCGGACGTCGAAATTCCATAGCGCGCTGGGGAGTTCGGGCCCGTTCGAAATTCCCTGAAAATCCGAATCTGCGCGAAATGCTTGCCCAACTCTGTTATGGGAGTGGTATCCGCCGGATTCCTGTACTGTGAAAGAACAGATTCACCTGGCGGCAGGGCCATTAGCTGAGCCCTCATCCCTCCGTCGTCCGAACCGAGTTCCGCCTGGCCGGTGGAGGAGCGCTCGAAATACGTCAGAGCCTTACCACTGCCCGGTTCAGAACTGCTCTTCGCGAGCTTCTCTTCAAGGATGATAAGGCCGCCCGATTGGTCAGAGAAACTCAATTTGTATAACAGGGCGCCTGTCTGTCGGCCACGCGTCAAATTCAGTTCACATTCGATCGCCGCGACGGGCGCGGGCGCATCACCCAGCCAAAGCCACTGCCTTATTCCGCCGCGGAGCATTGCCGACCATAGAGAATTTGGCGCCGCCTGTAGCAAACCGAGCACCTCGATAAGGTTGCTCTTGCCCACGGCATTCGGGCCGATCAAGACGTTCAATTGTCCGAGCTTGACCTCGGCGTCATTGAAGGACAGTATTTTCTTCAGGGCGAGCCGTTTGATGAACATGCACGTTGTCCTTCGATCTTACCGGATTCGCACGCGGGAGGACCGGCACGTTGAGAACGTGCGCCACATCGCTCTCTGACGAGGGAGTCAACGCTTATGCGGAGCCGCTAGTCAGCCTCGATCTCGATCTCGTGGTCGCCGTCGATCAAGTGGACGAAGCCGCACGCCTCCTCGAATCGCGGTTTACGGTCGAACGCTTTAAGCACAGCCTGAACATCGCCGCGGCTGGGTCGAGCCTGCGAGTTCAGTTGCAGACCGATCCGCGCGCCGGGAAGTCCTCGGAATCGACCTGCCCGTTGCCAGCGTGGAAGACGTGCTGCAAGGCAAAATCTGGGCCGCGAGCGATTCCTCGCGCCGTCCCACCAAGCGTCGCAAAGACCTTCTCGACATCGAGCGCATCCTCGAAAATTATCCCAGCCTGCGCGAACGCGTTCCGCCCGCTCTGAGCACGCTATTGCTCCGCACGCTATCATAGTTGGGAAGGCGTTTTCCCTCCCCATGGCGTCAAAATCCGGCCCTGAAATGGGCGTCAATAGCTGGCTCGAAGACGAGTTGTACCAACAATATCTGCGCGACCGCTCCACCGTCGATGAGAGCTGGAAGCATCTGTTCGAGGCCTCCAACGGCTACGTTGCCAATGGCGCGCACGCCGTGGCGTCCGCCGGAATCGCGATACCCGCACCGCCGGCCCTCGAGCCTGCGCCCGGCGAACAGCTTCAGCCCTTGCGCGGCGCCGCCGGCCGCATCGCCGAAAACATGGCGGCCAGCGTCTCCGTTCCGCTGGCCACTTCGCAGCGCACCATCGCCGTCAAGGTGATGGACGAGAATCGCCGCGTCATCAATCAGCACCGCACCATCGCCGGCAAGAGCAAAGTCTCCTACACCCACATCGTCGGCTGGGCCGTGGTGAAGGCCCTCGGTGAATTGCCCGCGCTGAACCACGCTTACGCCGAGCGCGATGGTCAGCCCTACCGCATCCTGCGCCCGCGGGTGAACCTCGGCATCGCCGTGGACATCGCCGGCAAAGACGGCGCCCGCAGCCTGATGGTGCCCAACATCAAGAACGCCGCCGCGCTCGCATTTCACGAATTCGTGGCCGCGTTTGACGACCTGGTCGCGCGCGCACGCTCCGCCAAATTGACGCCCGCCGATTTTCAGGGAACCACCATCTCGCTGACCAACCCCGGCACGGTCGGCACCATGTCGTCGAATCCGCGGCTCATGCTGGGCCAGGGCTGCATCGTTGCGACCGGCGCCATCGGCTATCCCGCCGAATACCACGGCGCCGCCGATGAGACGCGCGCCATTCTCGGCATCAGCAAAGTGATGACGGTTGCCTGCACCTACGACCACCGCATCATTCAGGGGGCGGAATCGGGCGCGTTCCTGGGCAAAGTCCAGGCGCTGCTCGATGGCAAGGACGGTTTCTACGACGCCCTCTTCGCCGACTTGCAGTTGCCGCATCCGCCGGTGCATTGGGAGATCGACCGCAAGCCGCTGCTGCCGGGCATTACCGCGGCCCGCATGGAGGAAATCGCCAAACAAGCCGGCATCATCCAGCTCATCAACGCCTATCGCGTGCGCGGCCACCTCATCGCCGATCTGGATCCGCTCGGCAAGGAACCCAGCCATCACGCCGAGCTCGACCCCGAAACCTACGGCCTTTCCATCTGGGATCTCGACCGCGATTTCTTCGCCGGCACATTGGGCGAAGCCACCGGCAGGGGATCGTCCACTTTGCGCGAGATTCTGGAAACCCTGCGCCAGACGTATTGCGGCAAGATCGGCGCCGAGTATATGCACATCCAGATTCCGGAACAAAAACGCTGGCTCCAGCAGCGTATGGAGCCTGAAACCAACAACTGGCCGCTGGCCCCGGAAGTCCGCCGCCGCGTGCTGCGAGACCTGATCGCCGCCGAGGAGTTCGAGCACTTCCTGCATGCGCGCTTCATCGGGCAGAAGCGGTTCGCCCTGGAAGGCGGCGAGGCGGCCATCGCGATTCTGGAAGCCCTTCTGCGGCGCGCGGCGAATTACGGCGTCGAAGAGGCCGTCATCGGCATGTCCCATCGCGGCCGGCTGAACCTGCTCGCCAACGCCCTGGGCATCGACGTCAAGTGGATCTTTTCCGAATTCGAAGGCGTCGACCCCACCAGCGTGCAAGGCTCGGGCGACGTGAAATATCACTTAGGCGGCCTGGGCGTGCGCAAGTTCGAAAACGGCCGCGAGCTTGCCATTTCCGTGGCGCCGAACCCCAGCCACCTGGAAGCGGTCGATCCGGTGGTCGAAGGCATCGTGCGCCCCAAGCAGGATCGCGCCGGCGATACCGCGCGAGAGCGCATCATTCCCCTCCTGCTGCACGGCGACGCGGCTTTCGCCGGACAGGGCGTAGTCGCCGAGACGCTGAACCTTTCGCAACTGGATGGCTACTCGACCGGCGGAACCATCCATATTGTGATCAACAACCAGATCGGCTTCACCACCCTGCCCGACGAATCGCGCTCCACGCCTTACTGCACCGATATCTCGCGCGGCCTGCAGGCGCCGATTTTTCACCTCAATGCCGACGACCCCGAGGCCGGCGTTCGCGTGGCGGAGATCGCCTACGATTACCGGCAGAAGTTCAAGGGCGACGTGGTGATCGACATGATCTGCTATCGCCGCCACGGCCACAACGAGGCCGACGACCCCAGCTATACGCAGCCCATTCTCTACCGCAAGATCAAGGAGCATCCCTCGGTAGCCACCATCTATGGCGAGCGTCTGATGCGCGAAGGGCTGGTGACGGCAGAGGAAGTCAAGGCGCTGCGCAAGGCCGCCATAGACCGTCTTGCCGAAGCGCACGCCGAAGTGCAGAAGCAGTCCGCGCCGTACGAGTTGCAGGAGCTATGTGTGCCCTCCGCGGAAGAGTTGGCGCAGCCGGTTCCGCCCACCGCCGTGAACCGCGATCTGCTGGAGCGCGTCGCCCAGGGCATCACGTCGTTTCCCGCGGACTTCCACCTGCATCCCAAGCTGCGCGGTTTTATGGACCGCCGCCGCGAAGCGCTGGCGAAGAATACCCCCATCGATTGGGCCTTCGGCGAAGCCCTCGCGTTCGGTTCGCTGTCGTTGCAAGGCACGCGCGTGCGGTTGAGCGGCGAGGATTCCGGCCGCGGCACCTTCACCCAACGCCACCTGGCGTTCTACGATTACGAAACCAGCGCGCGCTACGTCCCCATGCAGCACATTGCGCCCGATCAGGCGCAATTCGACGTCTACGACAGTTCGCTGAGCGAGTTCGCGGTGCTCGGTTTCGAGTTCGGCTACACCGTGGGCGACCCGCTGGCGCTGGTGCTCTGGGAGGCGCAGTTCGGCGATTTCG
>PLDF01000006.1 GCA_003135055.1 Bryobacterales bacterium
GGAGGAAGTCGCCGCGCTGTTGGGAAATTCCGTGCAAGTCGTCGAAAAGCACTACGCGAGCTTCTGCGGGGCGCGGCAGGAGACGGTCGCGCGCAAGCTCGAATCGACGTGGGCAAAGCCGAAGCTCCAAAGGGTGAAATAAAAACAGGAGACTACATGTCTGCTGAAAAGGCTGCCGGCCCCGGTTGCCGTAAGACCGGAATGCTGCTTGACGGCGTAGCGACGGCGTGTCCCAACCTGATCCCTACCGATGCGCCGACCCAATGCAGTCGGCGGCTTGATGCCCCTACTGGAGGGATGGTACTATCTGAGTGGTTTCTTTTAGCACAGTGGTTGTAGCTTTCAACTTGTAGTATGGCAAGTGAGTTGAGAGCTGCAACCAAGCAGCAGAAAAGAGGAAATCAAATATGGCAGGATGCGGCTCTGCACAACTCGATGATCTCGCTTTGGAACAGGAAAGGCGCGCGCAGCGAGAAAACTCCATTGTCCACTTCGTTGATTGCGATCTCGATCCGGACATCGAGCGCGGCTACAGCATTACTGGCGATGGCGCGAAACATCGGAAGGCGGGCATGATAGAGCTTCAACTACGCGATGATCGGCTCTACGGTAACGGCGTTGAGATCGTTCTTTATTCGCTTCCCGGTCCGCGCGATTCCAGCGTCGCGGCAGCCCGAGAGCTGGGGGAGGAACTCGCGGATAAGAACGTGATGAACGCCTGCCTCCGTGACTATCTCCTAAAGCACATGGAACTCATCCCGAAATCCTGGTTGTCAGGGACAGAACACTCCCTGACGATCTTTTTTTGGGGCACTATTTTCCGTGCTTCGGCGGGTGTCCCCTTATTACACGAGGGCGACCTGTATGTGCCGGAGCTGAGCATGAGTTACGGGGACGCTTATGAAGGCGCAGTCGAGCCGTGTTGGCACACTACCGGCGGCGTGCGGGCGGCTTTCTATCAGCGGATACTGCTATCACCCGTTGTGATTCAAGCAACCTGAGCCACCCGTGTTCTATGCGGCGATACCCTTTCGGGTATCGCCGTTTTTCCTTGAAGACTGTGAAGCCATTCTAAATCAGTGTCAATCGATGTATCGACGCAGTCACCCACGAAAGCCGTACATGAGCCGCATCAGGAACAGTGTTTTCGTCCACCACCCGGTTCCATCCGGTTTGAGTGACCGATCCTCCCGTTCGGCACTAGTGAGCGCGTTGATTTTCTCTTTCAGGAAGAACGGCCTGAGCGGTATGCCGGGCGTTTCTTTGCATATCGCCCACCGGATGCCTTTATGTGAATTGAGCGTGCGCTCGATGAGCTTGCGGCCGAGGAACGAAGACAAGATAACAACCGCGTCGGGCTTCGGCCTATGCGGTTCAGCAAACCATTCGAAAAACTTCCGCGCCATGTTTAATCCGTCCGGTCCTCCTATTCGATAGGCGCTTTGGACGGGATCGCTAGCGATTTTGCGCCAAGCGTCTTCGTCCACATAGTCGCAGGGCAGTTGCGGCGGGTTGAAGCTGCACAAGTCATGCCGATCAAGCTCCTCATCAGAAAGCTCGGTGAACGAAATCGCTCTCTTGATAATCCTAACTTGCGATTCCCTGAGTTTGCCCTCGCTTATCCGCAGGGCGACGTTTTCACGGACAAGGTCAATCTGCTCGCTCCTAATGTCCGTGAATGTCGCCGAGAGAGCTTTCTTTTCCATAAGACCGTAAATGCCGATGGTGCCGGGTCCGCAGCCGATATCCAGCAACCTTGTCTTGCCTTCCTGGATGGGAATACCTTGGGTCGTCACCTCAGCAAAAAGAGAGGGTCTTTCGCCGTAGTGTGTAATATAAGTTTGCCACCACCCCTCGCGATGGGCGAAAGATCGCCCATCTGTTGTGGCGTTGTTGGCGACCTCAACGGCCGCCTGTTGCTTTTCCCGCACGGCCGTCCTAGAATTCTCAGGCTGGCTGGCTGGAAATTTGAGATCGCCGCGCCCGCTCGCAGGCGCGGTAAGATGTTGAGCGTGTGCTTCTCGTCGCATTTTCTTGAGTCCTTTGTTTTCTGAGATGATGCGCCGGGCAGCAGGCCGCTTATTGCGGGCCTCCCTGATGGAAGCGCTGAAGACGCTTCCATCAGGGGAAACCTCCTGCGAACTGCCCCCAACGGATTTCCAAACCGCCGGCGAAATTAAAACAGCCCCTTGGGGCTGCTTTTTTCGTGCCACTATCTGTCCGATATCCAGGCAAATCATCCAGCACCACTGGATTCATCACGGTTTGGGTTGCTACACATCATTACCGTGAGCTTACCAACTATTTCGATGGAAGACAAGCGCCATTTGACGTTAGGCCACGCATGTGGTAGGCTTTGGCTATAAGCTGCTTGATTTAAAGAGATTGTGGCGAAAAAAGACAAAAGCAGAACGTACGAGCGGATTTCTCCGCCGAGACCGTCCGGCGGCCCGTTACCGCCAGAAGGCCCGTTACCATCGGAGAGCCCCTTCCCACTAGAGGATCCGGTCCCACCGGAGAACGACGCCCGCCTCGCCGTTGGCGCGCTCTTGGGCTTTTATCGCCGAATAAAGCGGGTTAGTCAAACTCAGGCTGACGTAGCCAAAGATGCAGAATTAACGCCAAGCGCTCTTGGGATGTTCGAGGCAGGGCAGCGATTGCCCAGCCCCAAAGTGATCGATAAACTTGCAGAAGCGCTCGGGCTGGATCCATTTCAGACTCAACAACTCCAGCTCATTAGTACTTACAGTCGTGAGGGGCCGATCATCGGCGAACAGTGGTTTGTTCCCGAAGACGTTTTGATGGGAACCCCGATTTTCTTAAGAAACGTACGTCAAGAAGCGGCTGCGCAGCGTAAGGCCAAGATCTCAGAAATGTGGATTGTAACGAGCCGCCCCTTAGCATTGGAAGGCAAGATGTACGAGGGTCTAAGAGATCGTTTGCTCCACGAAGAGACAACTTTTGTCTATTTCATTGATAGTACATCGGGTGAATCGCCGATTAGAGATCTTCGGAGGCGACTTAACGCCGACGCGCCAGCGCAGGGTGCGCGGCTTAAGGAAAAACTACACTGCGTGCTAGTTCCTGAAAGTCTCTGCCTCTATCACTATGGGATCTGCAATCCAGGCCAGTTGGCGAGAATGTTTGGCCGCTTGATAGTTTATGCTTCGGGGATTCCGCTGGGCTTTCTCTCGATGGACTCTCAGCAAGTGTCACGCGCATATCAACTTCTGGCACCCATCTACCGGCGATTACAACTGGAGCCAGAGATTACCACTGACTACGGCAAGTTCCGCAAGGTCTTTCCTGACTAACTCGGCTATGAGAGGCCTTTGGCCCAAGTTTTGTAACCGGCGTCACGTCTCTTGTCGAAGACGACCTTAATCACGATCCACTCTGCTTTATTGAGTGAGGTCTATTCGCTGACGGTGGAGATCCTCTATCATTCCG